>NBLL01000022.1 GCA_002084355.1 Bacteroidetes bacterium 4572_128
AATAAAAAAAATTTTTTTTTCAAAAAAACGGCATTTTTTTAATGTTTTAATTTATTAAAAATAAAATTTTTTTTCAAAAAAAACGGCATTTTTTTAATGTTTTAATTTAATAAATAAAATTTTTTTTTCAAAAAAACGGCATTTTTTTAATGTTTTAATTTAATAATTTTTTTTTCAAAAAAAACGGTATTTTTTTAATGTTTTAATTTAATAAAAAAAAATTTTTTTCAAAAAAACGGCATTTTTTTAATGTTTTAATTTAATAAAAAAAAAATTTTTTCAAAAAAAACGGCATTTTTTTAATGATTTAATTTATTAAAAAAAATTTTTTTTCTAAAAAAAACGGCATTTTTTTAATGTTTTAATTTATTCTAAAAAAAACGGCATTTTTTTAATGTTTTAATTTAATAAAAAAATTTTTTTTTCAAAAAAAACGGCATTTTTTTAATGTTTTAATTTAATAAAAAAAATTTTTTTTCAAAAAAACGGCATTTTTTTAATGTTTTATAATTTAATAAAAAATTTTTTTTTTAAAATAATTGCTTCTTTTTGAAAAAAATTGCCGCTTTTAGATTTTTTTTTAATTTAAAAAATCATAAAAAAACAAGTTTCTTAAATTTATTCTTCTTTAAATATATTTTTAATTCCAACAACTGTAATATCATCTCTTTGTTTTGTATTTTTCATCCATTTTTCAAGTTCTATTTTTAAAAATTTTTTTTGCTCATATAAAGATTTTTCAGAAATATTTTTTGTAAATTCTAAAAATTGCTTAGTTCCAAAACGTTTTCTTTCACTATTATTTTGGTCTATATAACCGTCAGTTGTGAAGTAAATTACATCTTCTTTTTTAATTATAAATTCTTGATTTGTGAAATTTACTATTCGACGTTTTTTTATTTTTCCACCTATAGAACGACGATCAGCTTTTAAAGTTTCTATTATATTATCTTTTTTTCTGTAAATAAATAATGGACGTTTTGCTCCGGAAAAGCTTATTAAAATTTCTTTTTCACGTTTTTCAAACCTACATAAACATAGATCCATACCGTCATCATTTTCTGTTTTTTCTTGTTTTAAAGATTTTTTTATACCTTTATCAAGTAATTCTAAAATTTCTGATGGTTGAATAATTTTTCTTTCTTTCACAATTTCACTCATCAAACGACTTCCTATCATAGACATAAAAGCTCCAGGAACTCCGTGTCCAGTACAATCAACAACAGCAAGAAAAACGAAAAATTTATTATTAATTTCTAATTTTGTAACCCAGTAAAAATCTCCGGAAACAATATCTTTAGGACGGAAAAAAATAAAATAATCAAAATATTTTTTCATTTCTTCTTCCATCGGAAGTATAGCTTTTTGTATGGTTTGTGCGTAAGTAATGCTTGAAGTTATCATTTCATTTTTTAAAGTAATTTCTTTATTTTGTTCTAAAATTTCTTTTGTTCGTTCTGATACGATTTTTTCTAATTTTATGTTTTGTTCTTTTAATTGCTTAGTATATAATTTAATAAGAATAAAAATAAAAATAAAAGATAAAATAATATAAGAAAAATACGCAAAAAAACTTCTATACCAAGGCGGAAGTATTTCAAATTCTACAAATGCTATTTCGCTTTTTTTTCCAAAAATATTTTTTGCCCTTACTTTAAAAATATATTTTCCTTCGTAAAGATTCGTGTATTCTTTTATTTTTTTTTCAGAACAATTAGCCCATTTTTCATCAAAATTTTCTAATTTATAAGAATATTTTGTTTTTTCTTCTTCGACAAAAAACGCTGCAGCAAATTCAAAAAGAAGAGTATTATATTTATAATTTATTGCTTTTAATTTTATTTTATTAGAAAGCGAAACTTTATTATTTCCTTTTTCATCTGTAATGAAATTTGTTCCTTCAAAAATAATAGAATCTTTTATTTTAATTTTTCTTATTAAAGTTTTGAAATTTCTTTTATGTATATTTTGATATTTTTTTTTATCAAATTTTACTATTCCACTTGAACCAACAAAAAAAGCAAAATCTTCATCATAAGGATTGATATCATAAAAAGAAAAATCTTTTAGTCTTTTAAAAATAGAAGAATCTATAATGAAATTATTTTTTTCTTTTCTAAAAGAAATTATACCGTTTTTTTTTGTTAATAACCAATAAATATTCTTTTTATCTTTGTATATTTTTTCTACTTCTATCGAGTCTAAAAATTTAGGATATTCATTATATTTTATAAATTCATTTTTTTCTTCGCTATATTCAATAAAACCTTTTTTTATAGGAACAATAATTTTATTATCAATATTTGTAATAAAAAAATATTGTTTTCCTTTTAAAAATTTTATGCTATCATTATTATAATAATTGATTTTAAAATCATTTTTAAAAATATTTCTATCAAAAAATTTTTTATCTTTATTTTTTTTATTAAAATCTATTTTTATTAATCCACTGAAAGAAGTTCCCATCCATAAATCGCCATTTTTACTTTCTGTTAAATATCTTATTTTACCATTTAATTTAAGTTTTTTTTCTATCTTAATATCTTCTTTATTTTTTATAATTATTGAATATAAATAATTAACAGAACCAATATATAAACGTTCTGGATTAAATTTTGAAAAAAGTAATACAAAAGCTTTTTTTTTAAAAAAATTTAATTTTGTTTTTTTGTTTTTTTCTATTAAAAAAATTCCTTCAGATGTACCAGCAATTAGAGCATCTAGTTTATTTTTTTCTGGTGTTTTTTTTATTGACCATACATTACTATTAATATTTATTTTTTCAAAAAAATTTTGATTTTTATTATTTATATCTAATAATAATAAATCTTTTCCACTTCCTACATAAATTATATTGCTATCTTTTATAATTCTGTTAACAGAAAAATTAAAATTATTGTCTTCGTTCCAAATGGTAAATGGAGATAAAACTTCGTATTTTGTAATTCCATTATTTAAAGCTAACCAAGAGATTTTAGCTTTTGTATTATAATTATCTCTTACTGGATTTTTTTTCAAATAATTTTCATTTGAAAAATGTTTTATTAATTTTCCGTTTTTTGTAATTAAAAAAGCTCCTTTATTGCTTGAATTCAAAAAAATTAATGAATCGTCAATTATACTTCCTCTATAAAGCCATGCTTTTTCAAAAATACTATCTATTTCAGTAACAAATGGAATTATTTCTGCTTTTTTATTTTCTATATCAATTTTTAATTCAAATAGTTTTTTTTTAGTAATGAGAATATTTTTCTTTCCTAAAAAAATTATCTTAAAAATATATTTTTTAAATTTTTCTATTCCATTAAGATATATTATAGAATCTTCTTTAATTACAAAAGCTTTATTATTTTTTATTTTACCAAAAATATCTATATTTTTATCATAAATACAGTAAGAATAATAAAATTTATTAGAATTTTTTAGTTTATGTGTTATTAATTTATTCGTTTTTGTATTATAAGAAAAAATTGCTTGTCTTGAAGAGAAAAAAACTTTTTCTTTTTTAATACTAACATCCCATACATCATGAAAGATTAAATTTTTATCTTCAATTAAATTTATCAGAGAAATATATTCCATTTTTCCATTTGAATTAGGAGCTAGATATCCAAAATCTTTGTAACACGATACAAAAATTCTACCTGAAGTGTCAATATCTATATCTCTAATAATAGAAGCATTAGAAGAAAAAATTTTCCTCCATTTTACTCCGTCATATTCTATAATAGATTCTGTCGTTCCAAAATACATCACTCCTCTTTTGTCTTCTGTAATACACCAAATTTGACTGTGTCCATTATATTTTTTCGGAGAATAATAAGTGCCAAGATACTCTCCTTTTTCTTGTGAAATTATTATATTAGAAATAAATATAAAAATTATTATAATATTTTTTTTTAAACTTTTCATAATTTTAAAATTAAAAAATTAAAATTAAAAAAATTAAAATTAAAAATTAAATATAAACATTGCTATTATTTGAAATTACCAATATTTATATTAATTTCGTATAAAAAAATGATATAAATTTGTGACCCAAGCAAATGTTTTTCAATATAAATCTGTTTTATCCACATTTTTTGCAATTATTTGTTTCTATCATAAGGACAAAAAATAAATCATATTTTTCATTGCATTGATTTTTAATGCTTTAATGACGATTTGTAATGAAAATTCAAAAAAAAATTAAAAAAAAATTTTTCACAATTTTATTATGAAAAAAACTCTCACCACAAAAAGGTTCGATAGCCAAATTTTTTTTTTTTAATTTAAAAAAATGAATTTTCTAAAATTTATTATAAATAAAAAAACCAAAAAATAAGATTTTATTTTTTGGTTTTTTTTAATTTGAGATTGAGCCAACAGACGGATTCGAACCGACGACCTGCTGATTACAAATCAGCTGCTCTGACCAGCTGAGCTATGTTGGCAAAATTGAGCGAAAGACGAGGTTCGAACCCGCGACCTTCAGCTTGGAAGGCTGACGCTCTACCGACTGAGCTACTTTCGCAATTTTAAAAATCTCAAAATTTTAAGAACTTTCTTGTGGGAAGAGGAGGATTCGAACCTCCGAAGGCGAAGCCAATAGATTTACAGTCTACCCCATTTGACCGCTTTGGTATCTTCCCATAAGACGACGCAAATAAAATTCTTTTATTTTTAATAAACAAATTTTATTTAAATTATTTTTTTTATTTATTATAAAAGTCTGATAATCAATAAAAAAAATTTATTTAATTCTATCTTTTACAATGATAGTTTGTCCTTCCATTAAATTCATTTCGTCTCCTATACACAAATTAATAGCCTTAGCAACACTAATTGCTTGCATTATTTTTTTTGGATTTTCTTCCGGAGCAATAATTTTTCTCAAAGGAGTTGCAGTCGGCCCAGGACAAATAATATATATTCTAATTCCATAAACTTTCAATTCTTCGGCGATAGAATAAGAAAAATTAATTACCGCACTCTTAGATGAAGCATAAGCAGATAAACCCGGTCTTGCTCCTAAACCAGAAGTAGAAGCAATATTTATTATTTTTCCACCTTTATTTTTCATTAATTTTGCTCCGTATTTGCTACATAAAAAAGTCGCTGTTAAATTTATAGATATAGTATTTTCCCAATTTTCAAGACTTGTATCAAAAAGTCCTTTTGGATTAATATATCCAGCATTGTTAATTAATATATCTATAAGTTTAAATTTTTTTTTAACAAAATCAAACAATTTTATTATGTCTTTTTTTTTCCTCAAATCGACATCAAATAAAAAAAAATCTCCTTTTAAATCTTTTTTTATAATAGAATTTTCTATTTTTCTTGACACCATTATAACAGTATGCGAACGTCCTAAAAGCAATTTACTTGTTTCTAAACCAATTCCAGAACTTGCTCCGGTAATCAAAACTATTTTCTTCATAATTTTAAATTAATGAATTTGTTTCTGAATCTGGAAAAACAATTTTTGGTTTAAATTTTTTTGCTTTCTCAAAATCCATAAAAGCGTAAGCCATAATTATAACTAAATCATCTTTATTAAAAAGATGTGCCGCCGCACCATTCAAACAAATTACACCAGAATTTTTTTTGCCTTTAATAACATAAGTTTCTATTCTCTCGCCATTTGTAATATTTACAACGTGAACTTTTTCATTTTCTATAATGCCAACAGTATTCATCAAAACTTCATCTATCGTTATACTTCCAACGTAATTTAGATTTGCATGGGTTACTTTAACCCTATGTATTTTTGATTTTAAAATTTCTATTTTCATAATTAAAAAAAAAATTTTTTTATTTAAATGCTTATTTTTTTAAAATAGTTTTTATTTGTGTAGTTGAAATATTAGGAGTTCTTGGTAAATATTTGACTTTACAATATTTTTTTAAAAAGTCAAATTTTGAATTCCAATCATCTCCCATCAAAAAAATATCAACTTTATTATTTTTAATGTCAGAAATTTTTTGTTCCCAATTATTTTCAGGAATTACTTTATCAACATATTTTATCGCACTTACAATTTTTGACCTATGCTCGTAAGGATAAGTACATTTTTTGCCTTTAATTAAATTAAATTCATCTGTAGAAACTGCAACAATTAAAAAATTACCGTATTTTTTTGCATTTTCTAATATTTTTAGATGACCATAATGAAACAAATCAAATGTGCCATAAGTTATTACAATAACTTTTTTTTTCATAAAAATTTTATAAAATAAAATACAAATTTATAATTTTTTTTTATTAATATATATTTTATATTTTTGAAAAAAAAAATTATAATTTTTAATTATGACTTTAATAAAATCAATCTCTGGAATACGTGGAACTATAGGTGGAAAAGTAAATGGAAATTTAACCCCAATAGATATAGTAAAATTTACATCTTCTTACGGAGAATTTATAAAGAATAAAAATTTTAATAAAAACAATTTAAAAATTATTGTTGGTAGAGATGCAAGAATTTCTGGTGAAATTCTTAATTCTTTGATTATTAATACTTTATTATCTTTATCTTTTGAAGTTGTTGATTTGGGTTTGAGTACAACTCCAACGGTAGAAATGGCTGTTGTAAAGCACAAAGCAAATGGAGGGATTATTTTAACAGCAAGTCATAATCCAAGAGAATGGAATGCTTTAAAATTATTAAATGAAAAAGGTGAATTTTTATCTGCAAAGGAAGGTGAATTTATTTTAGAAATTGCGGAGAAAGAAGATTTCAATTTTTCAAAAATAGATTTTCTTGGGAAAAAAACTTTTTATAAAAACTCAATAAATGACCATATAGATGAAATTTTGAAATTAGAACTTGTAGATATTTCCTTAATAAAGAAAGCAAATTTTCATGTTGTGATTGACGCAGTTAATTCTACAGGTGGAATTGCTCTTCCTCTTTTATTAGAAAAACTCGGAGTGAAAAAAATAGAAAAATTATATTGCGAACCAAATGGTGAATTTCCTCATAATCCAGAACCAATCCCAGAAAATTTGACAGAAATTTCTAAAGTTATTATAGAAAAAAATGCTGATATTGGCTTTGTTGTTGATCCTGATGTTGATAGACTTGCTATAGTTTGCGAAGATGGAAGTATGTTTGGAGAAGAATATACTCTCGTTGCAGTTTCGGATTATGTTTTGCAAAATAAAAAAGGCAACACCGTTTCTAATTTGTCTTCTACAAAAGCATTGAAAGATATTACAGAAAAATATAATTGTAATTATTTTTCTTCTGCCGTTGGTGAAGTTAATGTAGTTGAAATGATGAAAAATAAAAATGCTGTAATTGGCGGAGAAGGAAACGGTGGAATAATTTATCCAGAATTACATTATGGTAGAGATGCTATTTTGGGAATTGCTTTATTTTTGACTTTTCTTGCAAAAGAAAATATCAAATGCTCTGAATTAAGAAGTAAATATCCTAATTATTTTATATCTAAAAATAAAATTAAATTAAATGAAAAAATAAATACAAATGAAATTTTAAAAAAAATATATGATATTTATAAAAATAAAAATCTCGAAATTTCTTTAATTGACGGAGTAAAAATTAATTTTGAAAATTCTTGGGTTCATTTAAGAAAATCAAACACTGAACCAATCATTAGAATATACTCGGAAAGTAAATCTAAGAAAGAAAGTGAAATGTTAAGTGAAAAAATTATTAATGAAATTAAAAAAATTTTATAATTGGAATAAATTTTGATTTAAAATTAAAAAAAAAATTAATTTTGAGTTTTTGTTTTTTTAAAACAATTAAAATAATATTGCTATCGTTTTTATATTTAATTTATACCAAAAAAATTTGAAATTGAAACTTTTAAAATATATACACGTAATTTTTATTTTACTTTTGTTTTCTATAAATAGTTGGTCTCAAAATCCAATATTTTCTCAGTTTTATTCTGCTCCTTTACTTCTTGCTCCTTCTTTTGCAGGCGGAACTGACGGAACAAGGGTATCATTAAATTTTAGAGACCAATGGCCAAATTTGCCGGGTACATTTATAACTTATGCTTTTTCAATAGACCATTATTTCCCAGAAATTAGAAGTGGCATGGGAATTTCTTTTTTAAAAGATGTTGCAGGAAGTGGAAAACTTGGGTATTCATCAGTAGCATTTCATTATTCGTACAATATAAAAATTTTTAAAAATTGGAGATTAAGACCGGGACTTGCTCTTAATAGAGGAAAAAGAAGTTTAGATTTCCACACTTTTAGTTTATTCCAGAAATATTTGGTTCGGAACAAATTTTGACCATCTTAATACTCCTAATGAATCTTTAATGGGAACCGTTGTTGAAATGAATATTTTATTTTCTGTTTTTGGTGGAATAAAATATGTTATAAAACAAAAAGATAAAAAAGCACCTATAGAATCATTATCATTTGCTTTCAATTTTCAAATGCAAGACCAAGCAAAACAATTAGATTTTGGAAGCTTCTGGCGTTCTGGAGCTTATATGGTTGGACTTTGGTATAGAGGAGTTCCATTTTTAAAGAACGAAAATAGCGAATATATGAGCCACGATGCTTTAATTATTTTTCTTGGTTACCGTTATTATAATTTTCGCATTGGATATTCTTATGATTTTACAATTTCAATGTTAAAAAATACTACAGGGGGAGCACATGAAATTTCTTTAATTTGGGAATTTAATAAAACTGGAAATGTTTATAATAAAAAATGGAAAAATTCCGTAGTAAATACTCCCGAATTTAGTTTTTAAAATTAGAAACATAAAAAAAACAAAAAATTTGCCATTTTTCAAAAAAATTTTATAAATTCATTAAAAAAATGCCGTTTTTTTGAATTTTTTTTTTAATTATAAAATTCATAAAAATAATTGCATTTTTCAAAAAAAATTTTTTTTAATTATAAAAATCATAAAAAAATTGGCATTTTTTCTATTGTTTGGTTCGAAAATATAAAATTTTGGTCGTTTTTTTGAGAAAAATTATTCTATAAATCCTAAATTTCTTAATTCCTCATTTGTAATTGCTGGCGGAACAATATTATTATTAATTTTTTCACAAACTAAATCGACAACTTTTTTTGCACTTTCCTTTGTTTTAAAACCATTTTTCCCTTGCATTCCCGGAATATTTGGCTGATGAATATATTGTTTCCCATCTATGAAAATATCATATCCCCAGCCGTTTTCTGTTCTAAAATATTTTACGTCGATTTTTGGAATTTCATAATTTTCTTTTTTATAATTTTTATCTAAGCTTATTGTTTGATTACTAAAATAGTAAGATAAAATAAAAAAAACTATAAGTAATAATACTAATAAAGCAATAATTTTTAAATATTTCATTTTTTATAAATTATATTTGTTCATTCTTCTGTAAAGTGAAGTTCTTATAAGTCCAAGTTTTTTAGATGCTGTACTTACATTTCCTCCATTTTTTTTTAAAATTTTTAAAATAATATTTTTTTCAATAATTTTAAAATTATAATTTTCCAATTCCAATTCTTCTATTTTATTAGAATTATTATTTGAAAAATTGAAATCCTGTGGTTTTAAAATTTTATTATCTGTCATAATAATTGCTCTTTCTAATGAATGTTGTAATTCTCTAAGATTTCTTTTCAATGAAAATTTTGCAATTTATTTAAAGTTTTGTTACTTATTCCAGATTTTTTTTTTTTATTGTAAATTTTAAAAAATGATTTGCAATAAAATAATATCATCTTTTTTTCTCACAAATGAGATATTTCTATTTCAAATTATTTATTCTAAAAAGTAAATCTTCTTTTATTGTTCTTAAATCTAACTTACAAAAGCTTCATCTTTTCTTAATGAATTATTATGTATTGCTCTTGCAACGAGTTCTTTACCTGTTTCATTTTCTCTTAAAATCAAAACACTTACATCTGTTTTTGCAACTTTTTCTATATTTTCAAAAGCTTTTTTCATAGCTTCTGAATTACCAATAAAATCTTTAGAGCTATCAGTATTATCATCGATGATTAAAATTTTACCGTATTTTTTATCATTTTAAATTTTTATTTTTGCAAAAATAAAAAAAATGAATTTAAAAGAAAAATTTAAAAAAACAATTTTTTTTCTTGAGAAAGAATTCCCTAATTCGGAAACAGAATTAAATTATAAAAGTCCTTTTCAGTTGCTTGTTTCGGTTATTTTATCGGCACAATGCAGCAAGTGAAAAAGAAATCTATGAATTTATAAAAACTTGTTCTTATCCAAATAATAAAACAAATTACATTTTAAATATGTCAAAAAAACTTATAGAAGATTTTAATGAAATAATTCCGTCAGATTTAGAAAATCTACAAAAATTAAAAGGTGTTGGGAGAAAAACAGCAAATGTAATTTTGTCAATTATTTATAAAAAACCCGCTATGGCTGTTGATACTCACGTATTTAGAGTTTCAAAAAGAATAGGTTTAACAAAAAAGGAAAAAACTGTTTTGGAAACAGAGAAAAAGCTTATAAAATATATTCCAAAAAATTTAATTGCAAAATCCCATCATCTTTTGCTTTTGCAAGGTCGTTATATTTGTAAAGCAAGAAAACCTAATTGTAAAATTTGTAAATTAAATGAGTTTTGTGATTTCTTTTTGGAAAATTAAAAAAAAACGAATTTTTATGACTTTAATTTTTCAAATAAAACGCCGAAATTTTATGAAATTTGTAATTAAAAAAAATTTTTTTTCATAAAAAACGGCATTTTTTTAAGATATTTTATAATTTATAAAAAAATTTTTTTCATAAAAAACGGCATTTTTTTAAGATAATTTATAATTTAAAAAAATTTTTTTTTCATAAAAAACGGCATTTTTTTAAGATATTTTATAATTTAAAAAAATTTTTTTTCATAAAAACGGCATTTTTTTAAGATTTTCATAAAAAAACGGCATTTTTTTAAGATATTTTATAATTAAAAAAATTTTTTTCATAAAAACGGCATTTTTTTAAGATAATTTATAATTAAAAAATTTTTTTTCATAAAAAACGGCATTTTTTTAAGATATTTTATAATTTAAAAAAATTTTTTTTCATAAAAACGGCATTTTTTTAAGATATTTTATAATTTAAAAAAGCATTTTTTTTAAGATATTTTATAATTTAAAAAAATTTTTTTCATAAAAACGGCATTTTTTTAAGATATTTTATAATTTTAAAAAAAAAATTTTTTCATAAAAACGGCATTTTTTTAAGATAATTTATAATTTATAAAATTTTTTTTTCATAAAAACGGCATTTTTTTAAGATATTTTATAATTAAAAAAAAAATTTCATAAAAACGGCATTTTTTTTAAGATATTTTATAATTAAAAAAAAAATTTTTTTCATAAAAACGGCATTT
Organism: Bacteroidetes bacterium 4572_128; assembly: GCA_002084355.1. GTDB lineage: Bacteria > Bacteroidota > Bacteroidia > Bacteroidales > 4572-128 > 4572-128. Next base: position 11,339 of record NBLL01000022.1, read on the forward strand.
TTTTAAGATAATTTATAATTTATAAAATTTTTTTTTCATAAAAACGGCATTTTTTTAAGATATTTTATAATTAAAAAAAAAA
>NBLL01000023.1 GCA_002084355.1 Bacteroidetes bacterium 4572_128
GAGTTTACAAGAAATTGAAAATGTAGAAGACATAGTAAAAGTTTTGCAATTTACAATAAAACAAATGAAGAAAATTGAAAAAGAAACTAAAGAATGGATTTAAAGGAATTTGAATTTTTTAATTAAGAATTCGGTATTTTATAAATTATAAAAATCATTAAAAAATTGCCGAATTTTGAAAAAATTTTTTTTTAATAAAATTCGTAAAATTTTGGCGTTTTTTGAAAAAAATTTTTTTTTAATAAAATTCGTAAAATTTTGGCGTTTTTTGGAAAAAAATTTTTTTTTTTAAATTATAAAAACTGGTTTTAAACATTGGAGGTTTTTTTTTCAACACCAATGTTTGTCGAAAATGTTATTTTTTTAAAATATTAAAATTTTGGACGTTTTTTTGAAAAAAATTTTTTTTTATTTTGAAATTAAAAAATATTAAAATTTTTTTTTATAATTTTAAATTATGTTTGTTCAACAAAAAAATTTTTATAAAAAATATTTATTTAAAAATAATGGAAAAAAACGCAGAGTATTATTTTAATAAAGCTTTTGAAGCACAACAAAAAAATAAATTAGAAGAAGCTAAAAAATATTATGAACAATCGATTAAATTATCATCAGATAACCTTATTATTGCAATTATTTACAACAATTTAGCTAGTCTTTTAAATAGTAATTATTTTAAAGAATATGAAAAAGCTAGAATATTTTGTGAAAAAGCAATTAAATTAGATAATAAGAACCCTATAATTTATAATAATCTTGCAGTGTTGTTACAAAGTGATTATTTTAAAGAATACGATAAAGCAAAAGAGTATTATGAAAAAGCAATTAAATTAAATTCAAAAGATGAAACTATATATAATGGATTGGCATATTTATTACAAAATGATTATTTTAAAGAATACGATAAAGCAAAAGAGTATTATGAAAAAGCAATTAAATTAAATTCAAAAGATGAAACTATATATAATAGCTTGATTTATAATAATCTTGCATGGCTGTTACAAAGTGATTACTTCAAAAAATACGATAAATCTAAAATATATTATGAAAAAGCAATAGAATTAAACCCAAATGATAAAGATTATTATTTGGATTTAGCTTTATTATTAATGCATAATTTTGATGACTACAAAAAAGCATTTTTATATGTAGAAAAGAGTAGAAAATTAGAAAATCATAAAGTAACAAATCAAAAAAAACAAGATATATCTATTTTATCTTTAAAAGATAAATATACTTTACAAGAAGAAAAAAAGATAAAATTACAATCTGTAAATTTAAAAAATATTGGTTATTTTGAGGATATACAGATAGATTTAAACGAAAAAATAACTTGTATAATTGCAGAAAATGGTTTAGGTAAAACTAGTATTGTAAGTTCTATTGCTTTGGCTATTGCAGGAGTTAATGTCAATAGCATTATTAGTAATAGAAATTATGAGGCATTATCTATTATTAAAAAAAAATTACAAATAAGAGATGTAGAAAATTTATTTGTCGAGGAAAATAAAAGTATTAAATATGCAAAAGAAGGGTCTATCGAACTAAAATATAAAATAGATGAGAAAATATATTTTAATAAGATTAAACTTTTTAATCCAGAAAATTTTGAAGATATAAAAGTGTCCGATAATTCTAAGGATGAAAATAGTTTTGCCATAAATAAAGGTGATAAAAATAATTATTTTCATAATTTAATACTTGGTTTCCCTCAGGGACAAGTACATCATAAAAAAGATTTATCTTTTAAAGGAGATTTTAAATCAAATATAAGTGATATTTATCCTCTTATTACAGGAATTCCATCTGATAGTTTACACGATTTTTCAAGGTGGGTAAGTCGTATTTATTCTGATAGTTCTTCAAATTTAGATAAACATGAAATAACAAATGTTTTCAAAATTATTTCTAAAATTATTTCTAATAAAGATGATTTTGAAGTTGTTTTGAAAGATGTTAAATTAAATGAACTTGGCGAACCAATTTTAATTGTTACAACTCTGGAAAATCCAAATGGTATTCCTATGCAATTATTAAGTCAAGGTTTGACGAATGTTTTCACTTGGATATGCCATTTTATGCAGCGCATTTATGAACATTACGGAGAGTTTGTAAACATTGAGAAAATACACGCCATTGTTATTATTGATGAAATTGATAAATATTTACACCCAAAATGGCAAAAAAAAATTTTACAAGTTTTATTAGAGTTTTTTAAAAATACGCAGTTTATCATTACGACACATTCGCCATTGGTTTTAATGGGTTTAGAAAGAAAGCAAATTGCACGTATTAAATTAAAAAATGACAAAGCTTTTGTAGAATATAATGATGATTTTAATGTTTGGGGTTGGGAATTTCAAGATGTTTTAGAAAGATTTATGTTAAAATTTGACACTTCTGAATATAATTTAAAAGCAGAGGAAAATAAATTAAAACTTTTGAAAAAACAAGGTGTAGATGAAATTAAAATTGCAGATTTAGAAGAAAAAATCATGCGAATTAAAGAAAGTTACGAAGCAGAAGGAGAATTAGGAAAATATAAAATACAAAGAAATAAAGCAGAAGGAGAATTAAAAGAACAAAATAAATTTTTATTTGAATTGGTGAAAAAATTAAAAAAAGAAAATGAACAATTAAAATCATAAATTATGCACTTTGTAAATACAGAAAATTGTAAAACAGAAGAAATTGAAAATTATCTTTTGAAAAAAAAAGAAAATTATTTAAAAAATTTAGCAAAAAATGAAAAAGAAAATTTAGAGAATAAGTTATCTGGTAAAAATAAAAAAGAGAAAAAAACAACATTATCAGGTTGGGCAAATCCAATTATTCAAGAACCACTTTCTAAATGTTTTAAAGAAAATTGTGGTTATTGTGGAAAACAGGTTTTGTATAATAAAACAAAATATGAAAATGAAAATGAGGGAGATGTTGAGCATTATATACCAAAATTAAAAAATAATCTTTTAGCTTTTGAGTGGTCAAATTATATTTGGTCTTGTAAAACCTGTAATCAAATCTTAAAAAGAGATTTTTTTAATTACACTTATCCGCTTTTAAATCCAACTAAAGAAGCAGATTGTAAATGTTTACAATATGAAAAAGGTCGTTATACAATTATTGAAGAAATTAAAGATTATGATATTTATAAAAAACGTTTAGAAACAACAGAAAAAGACACAAGAATAAATTATAACACAAATATTGTTCAAAGGAAAGCACTTTATAATAATATAAATATCAGAATTGAATCTATTTCAAGAGTTCAAAAAGAACTAATTTTTAAAGATATACTTGAACAAAAAAGAGTTTATGAATTAGAAAATTCATATCAAGAAAAAATAAAAGAATTAAAAGATTCTTTAAAATACGCAAGTTATAAATTTCTCATTAAAGAAGTTTTTGTAGAAGAATTTAAAGAAAAATACACTGATTTTGTATTTGATTGGGATAAGTATTTATAAAATTATAAAAAATCGTAAATGTTTTTTTAATTTAAAAATTTCGTAAAAAAATAGCGTTTTTTTGAAAAAACTTTTTTCTCAAAAAAACGCCCAAAATTTTAACATTTTTTAATTTCGAAATAAAAAAATTTTTTTTTCAAATTCGTCCAAAATTTTAACATTTTTTAATTTCAAATTAAAAAAATTTTTCAAAAAATCGTTCGCAAGATTAGCAATCATAAATTTATAATTGCTTGAAAATACCGCACATCGCAAAAAAATAAATTACTATTCTTCTAAAATATTTTTAATGCGACCTACTTCACCTGTATCTAATTGAACTTTAATTCCGTGAGGATGATTTTGAGATTTTGTCAAAATTCTTTTTATAGTTCCTTGTGTTAATTCACCTGTTCGTTGATGATGTTTCTGTACAACTTCCACATATTGACCAACTTCTATATTTTTTCTATTTTTAATGTTCATTTTTTTATAATTTATTTAAAACAAAAATAAAAAAATAATTTATAATAAATAATATTTTTAAATTTGGTAAATTTTTTATGTTTAAATTATTAAAAAAAAATTTTTCAAAAAAAACGACAAAATTTTAATGTTTTTTTTAATTTCAAAATAAAAAAATTTTTTCAAAATTCGTGAAAATTTTAAATATTTTAATTTCAAAATAAAAAAATTTTTTCAAAAATCGTGAAAATTTCAACATTTTTTAATTGAAATTAAAAAAAAATTTTTCAAAAAATGCCAAAAATTTTAATGTTTTGACATTTTTTAATTAAATTAATGACTTTCTTCTGTTGCCATTCCAAAATAAAGTGCTGACAATAAAGTAAATACATAAGCTTGTATAAAAGCAACAAGCAATTCTAATAAAGTCATAAAAATGGTAAAGGATATTGAAAGAATAGAAACTCCATAACCAGCGTAAACACTCAAATTTCCAAATATAAAAATCAAACTAAAAAATCCCAAAACAACAACGTGTCCTGCGGTAACATTTGCAAACAAACGAATCATTAAAACAAAAGGTTTAATGAAAATTCCCATAATTTCAATAAAAATCATCAAAGGAAGCAACCACCAAGGAACTCCCGGAGGATTGAAAATATGTCCCCAGTAATTTTTATTTCCTACAGAAGTTGTAATTAAAAAAGTTATTATTGCAAGCGTTAAAGTTACGCTAATATTTCCTGTTACATTTGCACCAAATGGAAAAATAGGAATTAAACCAAACAAATTATTTATAAAAATAAAGAAAAATACCGTCAATAAAAAGGGCATATAAGTAATATATTTTTTTTCTCCTATTGCCGATTTTGCAATATCATCACGAACAAATATTATCAAAGGTTCTATAAAAGACTGTAAACCTTTTGGAGCAATTCCGGGATTTTTTTTGTAAACATTGGCAACGCCAATAAAAATAAATAACATAAAAATCAAGCTAATAAAAATAGAACTAACATTTTTTGTAATGGAAAAATCCATAGGAATACTAATACTTCCATTTTCCAAAACTTCTACTATTTTTCCCTTATTTTCACCATCTAACTCTAAACGAAAATTTTTATATTTTTCATGTCCGTGATGAAATTTGTTTGACATGAAAAATACAAAACCTTGATTTTCACTGTACAAAATAACCGGCAAAGGAACACTAATATGATTTTCTCCAATGGTTACAATGTGCCAAAAAAATTTTTTTATTTAATTTAAACCAGTTTCTTTTAAACGCTCAGCATTTTCAGAAATTTCTAATTTTTCAATAATTTCATATAAATCACCGTTAATAATATTTGGTAAATTATATAAAGTCAAATTAATTCTATGGTCTGTAACTCGTCCTTGTGGATAATTATAAGTCCTAATTTTTGCCGAACGGTCTCCGGAAGAAACCATAGTTTTTCTTTTGGAAGAAATTTTATCCAGATATTTTTGATATTCCAGATTGTATAATCTCGTTCTCAACTCTAACATTGCTTTATCGAGATTTTTTAATTGGGACTTTTGATCTTGACAAAGAACAATAAGTATCTTTCCTAATATCTTCTTGTTTTATTTCAACGTCAAATTCTTCTGCTTCTGGTAGAACAGCAATGGAAGCAGCAGAAGTATGAACTCGTCCTTGGGTTTCTGTTTGCGGAACTCTTTGAACTCGATGAACTCCTGATTCATATTTTAAAATCCCATAAACATTTGCTCCTCTTACACTCATAACGACTTCTTTATAACCTCCGGAAGTTCCGCCAGAAAAGCTGTTTACATTAACTTTCCATTTTTTATCTTCACAAAATTTTATATACATTCTAAATAAATCTCCCGCAAAAATACTCGCTTCGTCTCCCCCTGTTCCTGCTCTGATCTCCATAATTGCATTTTTTGCATCTTCTGGATCAGAAGGTAAAAGTTGAATTTTAATTCTTTTTTCTAAAATTTCTTTTTTTTCGTTTAATTCATCTAATTCCATTTTTGCCATTTCTTTCATTTCCTCGTCTTTTTCTTCACGAAGAATTTCCCTAGAAAAAGAAATGTTGGAAAGAACTTTTTTATATTTTTTATAAGAATTAATTAAAGGTTCTAATGATTTATATTCTTTATTTAATTTTATATATTGTTTAATGTCAGAAATTATTTCAGGATCTATTATTTTTTCAGAAATTTCTTCAAATTTTTGATAAACACCTTCTAATTTGTCCAGTAAAATATTTTTATTCATTTTATTTTATTTTTTTAAAATACAAAATTATTATTTTTTTTTTAATAAAAAATTTTTTACAATTGAAAATTATAATAAAAAATATTATTTTTAATAAAAAAAAATTTTTTATGAAAATTAATAAAAATGATTTGATAGAAAAAGGTTTTCTTGATATAAAAATAGATGAATCTTTAAATTTAGTTGAGGCTATTAAAAAGTTAAAAAAAGAAAAAAATGCTGTTATTTTAGCACATTTTTATCAAACTCCAGAAATTCAGGATATTGCAGATTTTATTGGAGATAGTCTTGCACTTTCTCAGAAAGCTGCCGAAGTAAAAGATGCTGATATTATTCTTTTTGCGGGAGTTCATTTTATGGCAGAAACAGCAAAAATTTTATCTCCGGAAAAGAAAGTTTTACTTCCTGATTTAAAAGCTGGTTGTTCTCTTGCTGAATCTTGTACGCCGGAAAAGTTTGCAAAATTTATAAAAGATAATCCGGAGCATCTTGTAATTACTTATGTAAATGCATCAGCGGAAATAAAAAGTATGACAGATATAGTTTGTACTTCAACAAATGCAAGACAAATTGTAGAAAGTCTTCCGGAAGATCAAAAAATTATTTTTGCTCCGGATAAAAATTTAGGTAATTACATTAATGGCATTACAAATCGTAAAATGCTACTTTGGGATGGTGCTTGTACGGTTCATGAGGAATTTTCTCTGGAGAAGATTTTGAAGTTAAAAAAAGAAAATCCAGATGCAAAAATTTTATCTCATCCGGAATGCGAAAAACCTGTTTTAATAGTTTCTGACTTTATCGGTTCAACAGCAGGAATATTAAAATATTCACAAGAAGATAAAAGTAAAAAATTTATCGTCGCTACGGAATCAGGAATTTTGCACCAAATGAGGAAAAAAAGTCCAGAAAAAGAGTTCATTCCAGCTCCAATATGAAATGCCAGAAATAATTCTTGAAGAAAATTTGATAGAAAAAGCAAAAAAACCTATCATTAAAATGTTAGAAATTTCTAAAAAATTAGGACTATAAATTTTTTCGAAAAAAAATTATAAACAAATTCCAAATTTTAAAACTTGGAATTTGTTTTATACAAATTGAAAAAAAAATTTTTTTTCAAAAATGCCTAATTTTTAATGATTTTTTATAATTGAAAAAAAAATTTTTTTTCAAAAATGCCTAATTTTCAATGATTTTTTATAATTTAAAAAAAATTTTTTTTCAAAAAAACGAAAAAATTTTAACATTTTTTAAATCAAAATAAAAAAATTTTTTTCAAAATTCGTCCAAAATTTTAATATTTTTTAAATCAAAATAAAAAATTTTTCAAAAAAATCCAAATATTTTAATGTTTTTTAAATCAAAATAAAAAAATCAAAATAAAAAATTTTTTTTTCAAAATTCGTCCAAAATTTTAATATTTTTTAAATCAAAATAAAAAATTTTTCAAAAAAATCCAAATATTTTAACATTTTTTAAATCAAAATAAAAAATTTTTTTTCAAAAACGTCAAAAGTTTTAATATTTTTTATTTTGAAAAAAAAATATTTTTTTCAAAAAAACGTCCAAAATTTAATTTTGAAAAAAATAAAAATTTTATTTTTTTAAAATATTTTGTTCGAAATATTCCTGTATTAATTCTGATGTTAATCTTTGCAAATCAATATTTTCTTTTAATATCCAATCTTCAACCTCTTTGCTAACAGGAATTATTGTATCAAATGTAGATTTTAATCCTTTTAATTCTTTCTTAGTTAATTTTGGGTCATCAGAATAATCTATTTTGAATCATCATAATAAATTAAATTCTCAGGAATATCAATGTTATTTTCAAATAATAAAATGCTTTCTAAAGCTTCTATTTTTTCATCATTAAATTTAATGGAAAATAAATTTATATCTTTTCCTGTTTGCAATAATTTTATTGCTTCTTTTTGATTTATTGTTTTTTTTTCATTTTATTATTTATTATAATAATTTTTATATTCTTGTTTATTTGCTTTTCTTGCGGATATTATACGAATAGAATTTTTCGTATTGTATAAATAATAGAAAATAATACTTTATATATTTTACCTATAATTTCCATCTATTTTCATCATTCCTTTTGCTTGGTATTATTTTTTTATTCTCATCACTAAAAACTATTTTCGCTTTATTAAAATCAATACCATGCTTTTCCTTATTTGAGGAATTTTTATTTTCGTCTCATTCAAATTTCATCATAAAATTTAATTTAAAAACACAATTTTTTTTTTTTTTTTAATATTTTCATTTTAATTTATAATTTTCTAAATCACAGTTTATTGACCCAAGAAATAAATTAAATCTAATTCTAATTGGAATAAAATTTTCATCTTTTGAAATCCATATAGAAACGTCATCCTTAGTGTCGAAAACTCTTCCAACTTCCACAACAGGGGAAAATTTATAACATTCAAATTTTCCTAAATCTGTTTTTATTTTTTCAATTCCAATAAAACGAATGCGAAGTAAAAAATTTTTATCAGAAAAAAAAGTATTTATTTCTAAAATATCACCAATTTCTAAATCATTAAATTTGTTTATTCTTATAGAATAAAAAGCTGAAAGCATATCAAAAATAGGAGACGGTAAATTTTCATGTAAACCAGATTTTGTACTTAGCAAAGAATTTTCTTTGTGATTATAAATTACTTCATTGTAAGATCTATAAGAACTTTCACTAATATTCCTAATGGATTTTTCTGGAAAACAAGTTTTTTTATCAAAAAAACTCTCATAAACATCATAAACTTTATATAATTTATCTGTTATTCCGGTAGAATAACCAATTGCTTTTGCATGAAAAAAATCCTTATCATTAAATTTTGTTTCTTCTAAAATTAATTTTGCTTTTCCAGCATTTATCCATCCATAATAAACCTTATAATTTAACTCTTCTCCGGCATAAAAAACTTTATTTTGAGCTGACAATTGATAAAAAAACAGAATTAAAATATTTATTAAAAAAAAAATTTTTTTCATTTTTGTTCAATTTTTTAAATATTTTTCAATAAAATATTTTCTTTAGAATTATTATTTGAATTTTTTAAATTTTCCAATATTTCTTTGATTTTTTTTATTTCATCGGTTTTAGGTATTTCTATTTTATCTATTCCTTTTTTATCCAAATTATCAATGACAAAAGCAAATGTCATATTATTAATATCCTGTGCAGGTTGATATGTTTTTAATTTTTCTTTTCCATATAAAACCTCTGATATAATTTCACTTTCTTTCAGTTCTTTTAGCGAAAAATCTACAAAATGCTCCGGAATTTCTAATTTATCGGCAATTTCTTGAACACTTAAAGCACTACTGCTTTTAGAAAAATTTTCTATAACTACTCTTAGAATTGATAAAGCAAGTAAACGTTTTGCCGAAATACTTAGATTAGATGCACTTTTATCAAAACCTTGTTTGGAAGCATTTTGTATAGACGCAGAAATTACTGCTCCTATTAAAATTATAAACCAACTTAATTGTAGCCAAATTAACAATAATGGTAAAGCAGCAAAACTCCCATAAATTGCATTATTTCTTGCAACTCCAATTTGAAAAGCAATATAAGCCCACTGAGTAGCCTGATAAGCTGTTCCCGCAATTATTCCCGCAATTAAAGCTGGAAAAAAATTAACTTTTGTATTTGGCATCACAACATAAATAACCGTTAAAAGCAACCATATTAAAATATATGGAATTAATTTTAGACCAAAAAATATCATTGGACTGACGTAACCAAGTATTTCAAATTCCTGAGTTATATTTTTTATTTGTGTAGTTAAGAAAACTGTCGCACTGCTGGAAAGTATAAGAAGTACAGGAACAATGAACATCATTGATAAATAATCAGTAAGTTTTCTTAAATAACTTCTGGCATTTTCTACTCTCCAAATTCCATTGAAAGAATCTTCTATGTTACTTAGTAGTTGAATTATTGTCCAGAATAAAAATAATAAACTTACACCTGCAACAAGTCCTCCTTTTGTTGTTTCCAACATAGAATGCGCAAATTTTATACTTTGTTCTAAAACTTCGCTTTGATTAGAAAAAGAATCTCTTAATTCTTTTTCCAATAAGGTTTCTAAACCAAAACCTTTAGCAATTCCAAAAATCATCGCAATAACAGGAACTATAGAAAGTAAAGAATAAAAAGTTAAAGCGGAAGCGCGAATGGGAATTTTTTCCTCTATGAAACTACGAACAGCAAAAAGAATTATTCTAATAATTCTTATAAAAAATGCAAAATAAATTCTATAAATTGTGTTAATCTTAATTTGAAGACTTTTATATTCATTTTTAAAATTTAATCTAATTGATAAATCCAGTTATTTATTATAGACAAAATAATATAAAAAATTATTATTAATGGAATTGAATAAAATTTTAAAATTATTAAAAAAATCAATGAAATTATTAAAAAAAAATATTTTGTTCTGTTACCGTAAAATTTGAAATTTTTAAATTTCAAAGAAAACATAGGCAACTCGGATACTAATAAAAAAGATTGAATTATAGTAATTGTAAGTAAAAAATACGGATTTAACAAAATTAAATGTGCTGTTTCTGTTAATTCTTTACTGTAATTTGAATTTAAAATTAATGGAAAAGAAGCAAATAAAATGGCATTTGCTGGAGTTGGCAAACCGATGAAACTATCTGTTTGTCTTGTATCTACATTAAATTTTGCCAATCGTAAAGCGGAAAAAACTGTAATTAATAAAGAAGAAAATAATAATAAGATTTCATTTAATGGCATAGAATCTAACATATTTGGAACATAAGATATTCCAGATTTTTTGAACATTTGATAAACAATAATAGAAGGAGCAACACCAAAACTTACCAAATCAGCAAGAGAGTCAAAATCTTTTCCTATGGAAGAATAAGCATTCAACATGCGAGCAGAAAATCCATCGAGAAAATCAAAAAATATCGCAACAGCAATTAAATATGAAGAATATATCAAATATCCTTCGAATGCCATAATTATAGCCAAACTTCCAGAAAATATATTTAAAGACGTTAAAAAATTTGGAATGTATTTTAATATATTTTTCATTTTTTATAATTTTATTTTTTTTTAATTTATTAAAAAATTAGTGCATACATCCCAGATAAATATCTGTATATTTTATGTATGCTTTTTCATAATGTTTTTTTACAAATTTTAAAGTTTCTTTTAATTTATTTTTTTCTGTATTTGAAAAATTTGCAACAACAATTATATAAAAACCTTCGGTAAAATTATTGTAAATATTTGTATATTCTATGGAAATATAATTCCCATCTTTAGCTCTTCCCCTTTGAACATAAAATGGATATTCAAATCCGTTTTCTTCACAAACAACTTTTGGTAATGATAAACCTAATGTTTCGTTTTTTATATGATTTCTTAAATCAAGTTTATAGCCAAGATGTTTTTGTGCTTCATTTGCTACTTTTTTAGAGACTTCATAATTTTTAGAAGCATATATAATTATAAACCCTTGTTTTTCAATTTCGGAAAAATCCTGTGCATATAATTGCACATTTAAAATTATTGTTATAAATATAATTATAATTTTGTTCATTTTGCAAAAGTAGATAAAAAAATTAAATAATAATTTTTTTATTTTCATTTGGAAAGAATTTTTTTTTATTAAAAATAAAATTTCTTTGCTTTTATTGGAATTATTTGTACTGTTCCATCTTGTGAAGCAGTTATTAAATAATTATCATCATTAGATGTTTTTACGGTATAAATACTTTTTTTATGTCCTTTATATTCGAAAATTTCTTTTCCTTTTAAGTTCCATATTTTCAAACTTTTATCTTGACTTGCAGTAATTATATAATTTCCATCTTTTGAAAATGTAGCATAATTTAAAATTCCTTGATGTCCTATAAAAGTTTTTAATAAATTTCCTTCTAAGTCCCAGAGTTTTGCTGTTTTATCCCAGCTTGAAGTAATGATTTTATCATCGTTTGGAGAAAATTCAGCGTATGAAACTATATCTTTATGTCCTCTTAAAATTGCTTTTTCTTTCCCTTTGAAATCATAAATCCTTGCTGTTCTGTCGGCACTTGCAGAAACTATCAAATTACCATCATGAGAAAATTCTGCCGATAAAACCATTTCTTTATGAGAATCAATATTCAAATTTAAATTCCCATTAAAATCAAAAACTCTGATAACCCTATCTAAACTTGTACTCAAAATACTTTGATTATCTGGAGAAAAAGAAGCAGAATAAACCTCATAATTATGTTTAAATATTTGAAGAATTTTTCCTGTTTTATCCCAAAGTCTGACGGTTTTATCTTTGCTTGCTGTTAAAATATAATTTCCATTTTTTGAAAATCTACTGGTTAAAATTTTATCTTTATGACCTATTAACTCAACTATTTTTTTTCCATTTCTATCCCATATTTTTGATGTGTTTTTTGAGGAAGTCAATATAAATTTATCATCAAAAGAAAACTCTGCAGATAAAAAAGAAGCATTTATTTTTTTAAAAATATGACGATAAAATTTGAAATTTTCCCAAGAAAAAACATTGTTGTCTATGGATGTGCTAATAACATTTTTTCCATTATTAGAAAAACAAGCATCAAAAATAGGAGCATTATGACCTTTTAAAATGCTTATATTTTCTCCATTTTTATTCCATATTCCTATGGTTTTATCATCACTAATTGTTAAAATTAAAGAATCTGAAAAAGTTTTTAAATTAAAAATGTTCTTTTTATGTGCTTTTTTTGAAAAAAAATTTTTTTCATTTTTTGACCAAAAATTTAAAATATTATTTCCACTTATTGTAATAATATTTTTTTCATCTAAAAAAATTGCTTTATTTACTTTTTCTTTATGTTCGAAAACTTTTTTAATTTCACCTTTTAAATCCCATAAAATAACATTCCTATCTTTACTTGCACTAATAATTAAATTTGTATCTTTTGCAAATTCTACACTTTGAACATTATTCTTATGTTTATCAAAATTTAAAATTAAATTTCCTTTTAAATCCCAAACTTTTACTGTATTATCTTCGCTGGAAGTTGCAAAATATTTCTCATCAAAAGATGAACTTATATCTGTTATTTTTTCTTTATGAGAATTTAAAATATGTAAAAGCTCTCCATTTTTATTCCAAATTTTTGAAATTATATCATTTTCTATGGTCAGAATAAAATTATCATTATGAGAAAATTTTGCATTTTGAAAAACTGTTTTTTTATTAAAAAAATTTTTAATTATTTTACCGTTTTTCTTTCTCAATTGAAAAGAACTATCTGCCGAAACGGTAAGAATTAATTCGCCGTTTTTCGATGAATTTATTTTTAAAATTTGTTTTTTAAAATTTGTATTTTTTTCATAAAAATCTCCGGAATAATAAGCAAGTCGCATAGCAATTTCTGACAATTCGCTTTTAGTTTCATCATAAGATTTTTTCGCTGTTTCAAAACTTAAAGTAGGGTTTTTATCTTTTTCTAACAAAGCATTTGCTATTAAAAAATTAGACTCTGCAATAGTTTTTTGTTTTAAAGAATAATAAACAAAAAACAATAAAGTTACAAAAGCAATAAAAATTGTAATTCCAAGATTTTGTATAAATTTAATTTTTTTCTTATGTTTTTCTTTTAAAGAAATTCGTTTTTTTTCCTCTTGTTTCCTCAAAACATCAAAAGCAATTTTTTGCTTTTTTATATTTTCTTTTTTTATTCTTTCATCTCTAATTTCTTTAATTATTGGCACTAAAATATCATGTATAATTTCTATATGCTCTCTGTCGTTCCAATTTTCTTTACGAATTATTTTTCTATTAACAAGTTTATCAATTTCTAAATTGCTGATTTTGTATCGTTTAATTAAATCATTAACATACTGTAATTTTCTTTGTCCATCAAAAGTTAATAATTCTTGCTCAATTATAATTTTTACATTTTTTTCTATATCTTTTGTATTATTTAAATAATATTTTTTCAAAATATTTTCTATATCAGTTTTTTTTAAAATTTCTTCTGATATTTCTTCTTCTTTTTTTCTTAAACGAGTTTCGTTCAATTGGTAGCAAAATAAACTTAATAAAAAAGGTTCTATTTTATTTTTATGATTTTTTATATTTTGTTTATAAATTTCATTTAAAATTTCATTTGCAATTTTATTATTTATAATTTCTGGATTTGGTTTTGTGATTGCAAGCAATGCGTCTTTTTTTTTCATTTGCGAAAGTCTAAAACGACTTTTTGTTAATAATGGAATTCTTATTCTAAAGCTTTCTATTTTTGGCAAAAAATTTTCTCTTAAAACAATAAGAGCTTTAAAATTTTGTTTTTTAATTTCAAAAGGAAAATCTAAATTTTTATACTTTTTTTGCACTTCATAAGGAATTTCATTTTCTATGAAATTCCCAAATTCTATAAAAAATTTTTTAAAATTAGCAGAGTTTTTTTTACTTTTAGTAAAAATTTCTTCGAATTGGTCAAATATTAAAATTGGTTTTACAAAATCATCAAGGATTTCTAACTTCTGAAAATATTCCCACAAAGTTATTTCATTAAAATCTACAGCATTTTTATCAATTTTTTTAATTTGATTAAATATTGAATTTTTCAATTTATTTATTTCTAATTCTTGATTTTCGTCAAAAGAAAATCTTATAAAAATTGGAAAGAAATATTTTGTCTTCAAAATTGGAATTAAAGCAGACTGCAAAAGCGACGTTTTTCCAATTCCAGACTTTCCCATGAAAATCGTAATAATATTTCTTTCTATCAGATGTGCGATTTCTTTTGTTTCTTCTTCTCTACCGAAAAAAAATTTTTTATCTTTTTCTGTAAAAGAAGACATACCTAAGAAAGGACGTTCTTTATTTGCAAATTTATTTTTTTTCAAAAAAATATTTTTTAAATTATAAAAAAATTTTTAATTTTTTACGAAAATCATTTCATAATGAAGAATATTTGCTTCTAAGAAAGATTTTCCAATTTTTTTAAACCCGTTTCTTTTATAAAAATTTAAAGCACTTTCTTGTGAATGTAAATAAACTTTTTCTTTTTTAAAAGAAATATCTTCTAAAATTTTTTTTAAAAGAAATGCTCCGATTTTTAAATTTCTATGCTCAGGTAAAACTGCAAATCTTTCCAATTTTACACCTTTTTTAGTTAATTTCCATCTTCCAGTTGCAATTGGAACTAAATCTTTCCATACTAAATAATAAGAAAATATTATATTTTCGTCATCATCAAATTCTAATTTTTTATCTACACCCTGTTCTTCTATAAAAACTTTTTTTCTAATTTCTATCATTTTTTTAAATAGGAATTCATTGTCTTTATAAAAACGTTGTACTATTACCATTTTTAAATTTTTTAAATTTATATCAAATGTAAATTTTTTTTTATATAAAAAAAATTTGAATTTAAAAATCAAAAATTATCATTTTAAAAAGATAAAAGAATATAATTTTTTTTATAAAACTATTTAGGAATAACAAGGAAAAGAAAAATAAATTGATAATATTTTATTAACTGGTTTTGTGATTAAAAATTTAATTTATATTTTTTTTAATGGGTTTAAAAAATCATTAAAATTTTGGACGAATTTTGAAATTTTTTTTTATTTAAAATCATTAAAATTTTGTCGTTTTTTTGAAAAAAATTTTTTTTATTTTAAAATTCATAAAAAAATATCCTTGTTTTTTTTATTTTTTTTATTTAATTAAATTTTTTTATAATTTTGAAAAAATTTAATTAAATAAAAAAAATGATAAAAATAACTTTTCCTGATAATAAAATTAGAGAATTTAAAAAGGGAATTACCGGAATAGAAATTGCTAAAAGTATTAGCAATAAACTTGCAAAAGAAATTTATGCAATTAGTGTAAATGAAGAACTTTTTGATATTCATAGAGAAATAAATGAAGACGCAAAAATTAAATTACATAAATGGGAAGACAAAGAAGCAAAACATTCTTTTTGGCATTCATCAGCACATTTAATGGCTGAAGCTTTGATGTTTTTTTATCCGAAAATAAAATTTGGAATAGGTCCAGCTATAGAAAATGGTTTCTATTATGATGTAGATTTAGATAATGAAGTTATCTCAGAAAAAGATTTTCCGAAAATAGAAAAGAAAATCATTGAATTAGCAAGAAAAAAAAATGTATTTTCAAGAGAAGAAGTTAATAAAGATGAAGCAATAAAATTTTTTTCTGAAAAAGAAGAAATTTATAAAGTTGAACTAATTAACGAACTGGAAGACGGTGAAATTATATTTTATAAACAAGGTAATTTTGTAGATTTATGTAAAGGTCCACATTTACCAAATACTTCTTTGATTAAGTCTTTTAAATTAATGAAAGTTGCTGGTGCATATTGGCGTGGTAATGAGAAAAATAAACAATTAACACGACTTTATGGAATAAGTTTTCCAAAACAAAAACTTTTAAAAGAATATTTAAAAGTACTGGAGGAAGCAAAAAAACGTGACCATAGAAAAATTGGTAAGGAATTAGAACTTTTCACTTTTTCAAAAAATGTTGGATTAGGTTTACCTTTATGGCTTCCAAAAGGTGCGATGCTAAGAGAACGATTGGAAAATTTTTTGAAAAAAGTTCAATTAAAATACGGTTATGAACCAGTGATTTCACCACATATTGGAGATATAAATTTATATAAGATTTCTGGGCATTTTCAAAAATATGGAAAAGATTCTTTTCAAAAGATCAGCACACCTCAAGATGGAGAAGAATTTTTATTGAAACCAATGAATTGTCCTCATCATTGCGAAATCTATAAATTTAAAAGTCGTTCTTATAAGGATCTTCCAATACGTTATGCAGAATTTGGAACTGTTTATCGTTATGAGCAGAGTGGTGAATTACACGGTTTAACAAGAGTTAGAGCTTTTACTCAGGATGATGCACATATTTTTTGTCGTCAAGACCAGTTAAAAGAAGAATTTATAAAAGTTATTGATATAGTTTTATACATTTTTAAAACTTTAAAATTTAAAGATTTTATTACTCAGATTTCTTTGCGAGATAAAAATGATAGAAAAAAATATATCGGTTCAGATGAAAATTGGGAAAAATCAGAAAAAGCAATAATAGAAGCAAGTGAAGAAAGAAATTTGGATACTGTTATTGAATATGGAGAAGCAGCTTTTTATGGACCTAAATTAGATTTTATTGTAAAAGATGCAATAGGTAGGAAATGGCAATTAGGTACTATTCAAGTGGATTATAATCTTCCGGAAAGATTTAATTTAGAATACATTGGAAGCGACGATAAAAAACATAAAGTTGTGATGATACATCGCGCTCCTTTTGGTTCTATGGAACGTTTTATTGCGGTTTTATTGGAACATACCGAAGGGAAATTTCCATTGTGGTTAAGTCCAGAGCAAGCAGTTATTTTACCTATTAGTGAAAAATTTAACGATTATGCTATAGAGGTAAAAAATATTTTAAATGAAAAAAATGTTCGTGCCATTTTGGATATAAGAAATGAAAAAATAGGTAGGAAAATTAGAGATAATGAATTAAAAAAAATTCCTTATTTATTAATTGTTGGTGAAAAGGAAGTTGAAAGTAGAAAAGTATCTATAAGAAAACAGGGGAAAGGTGATAAAGGTTCTATGACAATAAATGAGTTTGCAAACTTTATTAACTTAGAAGTTGAAGAAGAAATTCAATAAATTTTTTGAAAAATACCATTTTTTTATATTTTATCTAATTTTTGGAATTTTTTTTTTGATAATTTAAAATATTAAAATTTTAGTGTTTTTTTGAAAAAAATTTTTTTTGATGATTTAAAATATTAAAATTTTAGCGTTTTTTCAAAAAAAATTTTTTTTTAATTTAAAATATTAAAATTTTAGCGTTTTTTGGAAAAAATTTTTTTTTAATTTAAAAATAAAATCATTAAAATTTTGGCGTTTTTTGGAAAAAATTTTTTTTTAATTTAAAAATAAAATCATTAAA
>NBLL01000024.1:0-2029 GCA_002084355.1 Bacteroidetes bacterium 4572_128
TTGACGGTAACGAAATTAATATTACAAATGCAACGTCTTTAATTGGAGAAATTGAAATTGAAACTCTTTGTTTCACATATTTTACCGATACTAATTTTGTTGGAATAGATACATTAGAAATTATTTTTTGTGATGATTCTGAAGAAAATCTTTGTAATAATTTGATTGTAATTATTGAAGTTACAGAAACAAATGATATTCCAAATGTTGTTGATGACGATGGGAATATTTTAGAAGAAATGGAAGAATTTACTAATGAAGACTCAAATATTAAAATTTGTTTAAATTTTTATGATTTAGACGAAAATAATATTTTTATCTCTGAAAATTATTTTTCTCAAAATGGTGAAATTTTTATAGAAAATGACTCTTGTTTTATTTATTACCCAAATGAAAATTTTAATGGCATTGACTCTTTAGAAATTATTTTTTGTGATGATGGTTCTCCGATTTTGTGTGATACTTTTAGTATAATTATGAATGTTTTTCCTCAGAATGACACAATTTATTTTGACACTTATGAAGATACAAATTTTGAATTGTGTGATGATTTATTATTTCATGAAAATTTTGAAATTATCAATAATTTTGAGAATTCTCAAATTAATGAAATTAATGACTCTTGTTTTTTATATATTCCGAATGAAGGTTTTAATGGTTCTGATAATTTTATAATTGAAATTTGCAAAAACTCTATTTGTGATTCTGTTATTATTTTTCCAAATGTTATTGAAAAAAACGACACACCTATAATTGTAAATACTTGGGGAAATCCTACAAATGAATTAGAATATTCCACTCCAGAAGAAACACCAAAAACCATTTGTATATCATTTGAAGACGATAGCGAAATTTTAATTATGAATATTTCTGAAAATCCAAATGATGGTTATATTTCAATTACAGAATTTCCTTGTTTTATTTATACACCGTCAGATAATTTTACTGGAATAGATATTTTTGAAATTTTTATTTGCGACGACGAAAATTTATGTGATACTGTTATTGTTTACATTGAGGTTACTCCAGTAAATCATCCTCCATCTGCAAATAATGATGAGATAACTTTAAAAAATAGCGAATTAATAAATATAGATGTTTTGGCAAATGATGAAGATGAAGATGGAGATTCTATTTATGTTTCTTATGTTTCTAAACCAACTTATGGAGAAGTTGGAATAAATGAAAACGGAACAATTTTTTATGCTCCGGATACAAGTTATTTCGGACAAAATGGAGAAATTATTTTTAATTATGAAATTTGTGATGATGTTGATTTTTCTTATTGCAATGATGCTGATGTTAAAATATTTTTCCAATATACTGATATTCCGATATATATACCAAATTCTTTCTCGCCAAATAACGATGCTATTAATGATTTTTTTATAATAAACGGTATAGAAAACAGTCCGAATAATGTTTTAACGGTAATTAATAGATGGGGAAATATTGTTTTTAAAGCAGAAAATTATAATAATGAATGGGCTGGAACTTATAACGATGGATCTATGCGTGATAAGGCTACAGGTGATAAACTTCCTGATGGGACATATTTTTTTATTTTCGAAGCAAGAGATTTTAATATTATTAAAACTGGTTATATTATTTTAAAAAAATAATTTTTTTTTGAAAAAACGCCAAAATTTTAATGATTTCAAATTATTAAAAAAAAAATTTTTTGAAAAAACGCCAAAATTTTAATGATTTCAAATTATTAAAAAAAAAAATTTTTGAAAAAACGCCAAAATTTTAATGATTTCAAATTATTAAAAAAAAAATTTTTTTGAAAAAACGCCAAAATTTTAATGATTTCAAATTATTAAAAAAATTTTTGAAAAAACGCCAAAATTTTAATGATTTCAAATTATTAAAAAAATTTTTTTTCAAAAAAACGCCAAAATTTTAATGATTTCAAATTATTAAAAAAAAAAATTTTTTTCAAAAAACGCCAAAATTTTAATGATTTCAAATTATTAAAAAAAAATTTTTTTCAAAAAAACGCCAAAATTTTAATGATTTCAAATTA
>NBLL01000024.1:2040-41592 GCA_002084355.1 Bacteroidetes bacterium 4572_128
TTTTTTTCAAAAAAACGCCAAAATTTTAATGATTTCAAATTATTAAAAAAAAAATTTTTTTCAAAAAACGCCAAAATTTTAATGATTTCAAATTATTAAAAAAATTTTTTTCAAAAAAACGCCAAAATTTTAATGATTTCAAATTATTAAAAAAATTTTTTTTTGAAAAAACGCCAAAATTTTAATGATTTCAAATTATTAAAAAAATTTTTTTTTGAAAAAACGCCAAAATTTTAATGATTTCAAATTATTAAAAAAAAAAAATTTTTTGAAAAAACGCCAAAATTTTAATGATTTCAAATTATAAAAAAAAAAAATTTTTCAAAAAAACGCCAAAATTTTAATGATTTCAAATTATTAAAAAAAATTTTTTTGAAAAAACGCCAAAATTTTAATGATTTCAAATTATAAAAAAAAAAAAATTTTTGAAAAAACGCCAAAATTTTAATGATTTCAAATTATTAAAAAAAATTTTTTTTGAAAAACGCCAAAATTTTAATGATTTCAAATTATTAAAAAAAAAATTAAAAAAATTTTTTTCAAAAAAACGCCAAAATTTTAATATTTTCAAATTATTAAAAAAAAAATTTTTTTGAAAAAACGCCAAAATTTTAATGATTTCAAATTATTAAAAAAAATTTTTTTTGAAAAACGCCAAAATTTTAATGATTTCAAATTATTAAAAAAAAAATTTCAAAAAAACGCCAAAATTTTAATATTTTCAAATTATTAAAAAAAATTTTTTTTGAAAAAACGCCAAAATTTTAATATTTTCAAATTATTAAAAAAAATTTTTTTTGAAAAAACGCCAAAATTTTAATGATTTTTAAAATTAAAAAAAATTTTTTTAAATAAAATGCCGAATTTTAATGTTTAAAAAATTTTTCTTTAATAAATATATTTTCACTTTTTATTTGCAAAAAATACATTCCATATTGTAAATCTGCTGTTGAAAGATAAATTACATTTTTGCCTTTTTTTGCAAAAATATTTTTCAAATTTTTAATTTCTCTGGCATAAAAATCAAAAATAATAATTTCTAAATTTTCATTATATTTAGAATTAAAAGTAATTTGCAATTTATTTTTGCAAGGATTTGGAATAATTTTCAAATTATAACTTTCTATTTTTGAAATAAATAATGTTGTATCTAAAGATAATTTTACATCTAAAATTGTAAAATTTTCATTTTGTACATTTACGTTTTCTATAATTTTTGAATTATAAGCATCAGCAGAAAATTTCAAATTATAAGTTCCTTGAAAAATTAGACGATGATAATTACCAAAATTTTCACTATTATAAATTTCTGAACTGTCTATATCGTGATTTAAAATTTCTATTTTTGCTAATAAAGGCTCATTTGTAATGCTATCTGTTACATTTCCTTTTATTCCGTAAGTAACTTGTTTAATGTAATTTAGCAAAGAACGATAATTATATTCCCAATAATTTGGCAAATTATTTGCGGGTGGAAATTTAGTTTGACTTAATTCAAAAGTAACCTCTCTACCGTGTAAAAAATAAGTTACATAATCCTGTCTTCCGCCACTAATAGAATACCAAGAATAACCGTTTGTAATCCCATTATCAAAAGATGTCAAATAATTATCAGAATATTTATGTACAGTGTCTGCATATTCTCTACAAATATATTCAAACCAATCTTCATCTGCATGTTCTTTTTCGTAAGTATCCCAAGGATAATTTAAAACTTCTGCTCCGGTATGTAAATTTGCCGAAAAAGCAAAATTATGCTCTTTCATAAAATTCATCATATCTATATTTTCTTTTTGCCAATCTTCATTATCTGGATGTTCTCCATCTTCTGGATCTGGAAAGTTTCTATTCAAGTCCACATAATTTGCATTAAATCTAATGGCTTGAAAAATATTATTATCTCCACCAAAATAAGTTCCATCTGGATTAGAAAGGGGATTTATCCAAATTTCTACATTATCTATCAAATAAGTAACAACTTCATTCTCTCCATAATTAGAAAGCAAATAATCTATCAATCTCAACATTAAAATATAACCAGTTACTTCATCACCGTGCATAGTAGAAGTATAAAAAAACTCTGGTTCATTTTCTTTTTTTTTTACATTATCTGAAATTTTTACCACAAGAATTTCTCTTTCATTAATTGAAGTTCCAATGGTGTCTATTGAACAAATAGATGGATAATTTGTTTGACTTCAATAGAATTTGCCATTTTACTTTTATAAGCATAAGATGGCGGTGGCAAAATTTCATAATCAAAATTTAATTTTAAAAATTTTTTAAAAGACTTTAAATTTGCATAAGCAAAAAAAATATTAGAATTTTCTTTTTTTTCATGCTTATCAATGGAAATAAATTTTGATAATTGCTTAATTTTATTTTGATCATTGCTTTTAAATTTAAAATAAATTTCACCTCTTTTTTTTAAAATTTCTTCGTAATTCTGAGAAAAAGAAATAAAATTAAAAAATAAAATAATAAAAACAATAAATGGAAATACTTTTTTCATAATAATTAAAAAATTTTTTTTATAAAAATACGATTTTTTTTTAATTAAATTTTTTTCAATTCTTTTTTATATATTTTTTTATCACTAAGAACTTTTATTGCCTTTTGATAAGGCTATTTAGTTCATTTATTTCATAGATTCAAGTCATAAATGCAAATTCTGATTTAGATTTAATTTTGCAAAATTACAAAAAAAAACATTTAAAAAAATTTATATAATACAAAATTATATTTATCTTTACCGTTCAAATTAGCACGGCTTAAACGGCTTAAACGAGCTTTTGCTTTGCTTTTTTTTTTTATATAAATTTTTGTAAAATAAAAAAAATGACAAAAAAAGTTACCGCTATTTTATTAGCAATTTTGTTTATTAGTTTTTACTCTTGTCAAAAAGAGAAAGCCTTTTTAGAAAAAGACAAAAAAATAAATAGTTTGTCTTATGATGATTTTGATCATATAGGACTTAAACATAATGAACTCCTAACTACAATTTATAATGAACTTTGTCTTAAAGATCAAGAAGGTTTTAATTTTAAAGACAGGTCAGATGAAGAAAAATTTAATCATCTTAAATATTCCAATGCGATGGAATATTTTATTAATGAAAATATATCTGATACAAATGCTTATATTTCTTATCATGAATTTTGTGATGATTATATGTTTGATTTTATACATGGAGATCTTACTATCTTAATACAAGATAGTGTTTGTATTTTTATAGACAATCCTTCAAATGGTTTTTCAAATATTCAAAAGTATTATTTGAAAAAAATTATGTACGAGGCTAATTCTTCTTCTACTCTTTACATCATGAGAAATAGGTTAAATAATCTAAAAGAAGAAATAAAAAGGAATATCTCTTCAGAAAGAGATGCAATAGTTTTGTATTCTGTTTTAGCTATTGGAATCCATTCTTCTTTGTATTGGGAAGAAAATACTATAAATTGGGTTAAATTATTTCATACAGATGGAAATATTAATCTTGAACCAGAAATGTTGCCACCTTGGGCAGTAGCTGATATAGCTGGCGGTCTTATCGGAACAGGATTAGGTTATTTCCGTAATGGACATACAGGATGGGATTTAGCAGAAGATGCACTATGGGGAGCAGGAGCTGCTTCTGCTTTTAGTGGTGCTAGCAGTGCTATACGTTATTTAAGTTCTAAATAACATATATTTTTATCTTCAGATAAATATATCTGAAGATAAAAAATAAATTAAAAAATAAATTAATGAATAAATTTTTTGATCACATAAAGATTACTTTATCAACCGCGTTATTAGTGTTTATTATACTTCATATATTTATTTTTACATATGAATATTTTAAAAATATTTATTTTTTTAAACAGGAAGTAAATTGGTTAAACTTAATTTTAAGTACGGAGAATATAAAATACTCTGTATCGTTTGTTATTATAGGTGCAATAATTAATATGGTTATTCAATATGTTAATTATAAAAAAAAACATTGATTAATTTAAAAATTCGTAGAAATTTTGCCAATTTTGATTATGAAAAAATTTGGAATAGAACTTTTTTGTGGAGGAATTTTTTTTTCATAATTCGTCCAAAATTTTTAATTTTTTGAGGAAATATTAACAAATTCTAAATTTTGAAATTTAAAAGTTTCTTCTCCACAAAAAGGTTATGAGAACCAAAATTTTTTTATAAAAATACGATTTTTTTTTAATTAAATTTTTTTCAATTCTTTATTATATATTTTTTTATCACTAAGAACTTTTATTGCCTTTTGATAAGGCATATTTAGTTCATTTATAATTTGATAAAATTCATTTTCACCAAATAAATTTTTTGCAATTAAAGCTTTGATTTGGATTTTAAATGTTTCTTCAGAAATTAAAAATTCTTTTTCATTTTTAGGAATTCCATTTTCTTCTCCAAAAGAAATCATAAGATTTAAAATTTTATCATCTATAAAAAAATTTTCTTTAAAATCGTCAAAATTTTTAAAATGTTTTTCAATTTTGCTTCTTTCTGTATCAAAAAATTTAACCATAAAATCATAAATAATTCCTTTTCTAAAAAAATTACTATAATAATTTGTAACTCCAACATTATTTATTGGAATAAAAATATCTGGCATAATTCCACCTCCACCGTAAACTATACGTTTATTTTCCAAAGTAAAAAATTTTAAAAATTCATCAAAATGTATGCTGTCTTCATTTTTCAATTCACCGTGTTCTATTCGCTCTTTTATTTCTTTTTTATAATTATCTGTTCCTTTTTTCAAATATTCTTTTTGAATTAATCTTCCTGTTGGAGTGTAATAACGTGCTATTGTTAATCTTACAACTGAACCATCTATTAAATTTATTTGACGCTGCACAAGTCCTTTTCCAAAAGAACGTCTCCCAATAATTATTCCTCTGTCCCAATCTTGTATCGCTCCGGATACAATTTCGCTTGCCGAAGCACTGTTTTCATTAATTAAAACAGCAATTCTATATTTTTTTTCAACAAAAAAACCTTTTTTTGTTGAAAAATAATCTTTGTTTTTATTATTTATTCCTCTTGTATAAACTATCATTTTTTCCTTTTTCAAAAATTCGTCTGCTAAACTTACTGCTGTCTTCAAATAACCTCCACCATTATTTTGCAAATCTAAAATCAAATGTTTTATACCTTTTTTTTCTAATTTTTTTAATGCGTCTTTATATTCTTGCATAGTTGTAGACGCAAAACGATTAACTTTTATATATCCAATTTCATTATTTATCATATAACTCGCATCTAAACTTAAAATAGGAATTTTATCTCTTTGCAATGTAAAATCTATGAAATTACTAGACCTTTTAATTTGTAAATCCACATAAGAACCTTTTTTCCCTCTTAATTTGGAACTGATAAAATTGTAGTTTAAATCTATACCAGCAAAATTTTCTCCATCAACTTTAAACTTCCTTTTAATCTTTCATTATTTTTTTTTACATTTTTTGCATGAATATAAGAGGAATGTGGGTCTAATTTATTTAAAACTTCTTTAATAGCACTTTCTACAAGGAGTTCATTATCAACACTATCTACATAGTATCTATTTATTTTTTCTAAAAAATTTACAAATTTAATACTTTGTTTTTCTTTTTCCTGAGCACAAGAAAATTGAAAGAAAGAAAGAAAATAGATAAGAAGAAATAATTTATTAAACCTACAAAATAATTTCATTTTTTTTAATTTTAAATTAAAACGCAAAATAATAAATTTTATGTTTTTAAAAATTTACATTTTTTGAAAAAATAATTTTTATAAAAATTTTGTCATTTTTTGAAAAATTTTTATTATAAAAAAATGGCATTTTTCAAAAAAAAATTTTTATTTAAATAAAATTTATTAATAAAGAATTTATGCTAATGTTTTAATTTAAAATTTTTGTTTTTCTTATTAAAAAAAAATGAAAAACTATTTTTCTTGGAAAATTCCCATTTTTGTAAATTTATTAATTCTATTTTCAATAAGTTTATCTTTATCTACATTTTTCAAAATTTCTATATGTTTTTTTATTTCTGTTTTTACATTTAAAAAAATTTGTTCTCTATTTACGTGTGCACCTCCAAATGGTTCAGGAATAATTTTATCTATTAAATCAAATTTTAGCATATCCTCAGCAGTTAATTTTAATGCTTTTGCAGCTTCTTTTTTAAATTCCCAACTTCTCCATAAAATAGACGAGCAAGATTCTGGCGAAATAACAGAATACCAAGTATTTTCCAACATAAAAACTTTATCTCCAACTCCAACTCCAATTGCTCCACCTGATGCTCCTTCTCCGATAATTACACAAATTATAACAGTTTTCAAATTAAACATTTCATAAATATTTCGTGCTATTGCTTCTCCTTGTCCTCTTTCTTCTGCTTCTAAACCGGGAAATGCTCCTGGTGTATCTATAAAAATAACTATAGGTTTTTCGAATTTTTCTGCTAAACGCATTAAACGTAATGCTTTACGATAACCTTCAGGATTTGCCATTCCAAAATTACGATATTGTCGTTCTTTTGTATTCCTACCTTTTTGTTGTCCGATAAACATTACCGTTTCACCATCTAAAGATGCAAAACCTCCCACCATTGCTTTATCATCTTTTACATTTCTATCTCCGTGTAATTCTATAAAACTTTCTTTTTCTGAGATAGCCGAAATATAATCTAAAGTGTAAGGACGGTCTGGATGACGAGAAATTTGAACACGTTGCCAAGGTGTTAAATTACTATAAATTTTCTTTCGTGTCTCTTGAATCTCTTTATCAAGTTCTTCTACGATTTTACTTGTATCAACTTTAGTAGTTTTCGCAATTTCTTTTGTTCGTTCTAAATGCTCTAATAATTCCTGTATAGGTTTTTCAAAATCCAAGAAATTCATAATTTTAAATTTTATTAAAAAAAATTTTTTACAAAAAAACCTATTTTTTTTTAAATAAATAAAAAAAAAATTATTTTTGTTAAAAAATTTAAAATGAAAAAAATAGAATTAGATATTATTGGTTTAAGTTATACGCAAACTCAGTCTGGAGCTTATGCTTTACTTTTAGGCGAGATTGATGGTGATAGACGTTTGCCTGTGATTATTGGTGCACAAGAAGCTCAGGCAATTGCAATACATTTGGAAAATATTAAACCGCCAAGACCTTTAACTCACGATTTATTTTTAAATATGGCAATAGGTTTTAATGTCAATCTTGTTGAAGTTGTTATTTTAAAATTAGAAGAAGGTTTATTTTATTCAGAACTTGTTATGGAAAATTCTTTAACAACCATAAGAATAGATGCAAGAACTTCTGACGCAATTGCATTAGCAATTCGTTTTTCTTGTCCAATTTATACTAATGAAGATATTTTGCAAAAAGCAGGTATGTATATTGATTTGGACGGTAAAACAAAAAAACCTAAAAAAACAAAAGCAAAAAAGAAAAAAAATATTTTAAAAGAAAAAAGTATGGAAGAATTAGAAAAATTGATGAATAAAGCCATAGAAGAGGAAAATTATGAAAAAGCATCACTTTACAGAGATGAAATTAATATAAGAAAAAAATAATTTTTATAAATTTTGCATAAATTTTGTTCTAAAATTATTAATTTTTTATAAAAAAAATGAAAAAAAGATTCAAATATAAACATAAAGCTTTTATTTCTTATAAACATTCTAACATAAGTAGAACCCAGGCAATTGCTTTGGAAAGTTCTTTGAAAAGATATGCTAAACCTTTTTTAAAACCTCCGATAAGCATTTTTAGAGATGAAAAACAAATGGTTGCATCCAACAATTTAGATAAATTGATAAAAGATGGATTAAAAAGTTCAGAATATTTGCTTTTTCTTGCAGAGAAATCTGCGGCGGAATCTGTTTGGGTGCAAGATGAAATAAAATATTGGTGTGATGATTTAAAAAGATTAGATAAATTTATAATTGTGCATGTTGCAGATACTATAGATTTTAACATGGATAAAAAAATATTAGATTGGAAAAAAACAAATGCATTACCAAAAAATGTATTGGAGAAACATCTAAAAACGATACCACTTTTTATTGATTTAACTTGGGCAAAAACAGAAAACCAAAGAGATTTAAATAATATTCAATATAAAGGTATAATTAATAATTTAACGGCAAGGTTTAGAAATTTAACTCCGGAAAAAATTAATGACGAAGAAATTTTAGCACACAGAAAAAATAATAGATTAGCACAAATTACAATATTTGTAATTGTTCTGCTATCTTTTGTTGCCATTGGATTTGCTATTTATGCAAAAAAACAAGAACGAGAGGCAAATGCAAGTAAAATGCTAACTCATGCTTATGTGCAGCAGTTAGAAGAATTGATGGATGATTTAGAAACAAAAAATGAAAAAATAAAAGAACAAATGAAAAAATTAGAAGAATTAGAAAATGAAAAAGAATCCAAAAAATTAGAAATAGAAAAATTAGAAGAGGAAAAAAATAAAGAAATAAAAAATGCAAAGAACGAAATAGAAGCAAGGGAAATTTTAAAAAAGTATAAGATAAAAATAGAAAAAGAAAATGAAATTAGAGAAAAAAGAATTCAAGAGTTAGAAAAAGAAAAAACAGAAGATGTAGAAAAAATATTATATGGATTGGATTGGATTGAAAAAGATTTAGAAACAAAAGAAATTTTATTATTTGACGGACTTGCAAGAGCGAAAAGAAATTCTAAATGGGGATATGTAAACAAAAAAGGAATTGTTATAATTGATTGTAAATTTGATAAGGCAGAAAGATTTAAAAATGGTGTTGCTTTGGTGGAAAAAAATACTCGTTTTGCAATGATAGATAAACTAGGAAAACCTACAACTGATTGGTTAGATAGAATTTATAGATTTGTAGATGGAATTTCTAAAGTAAAAAAAGACAAAAAATATGGTTTTATAAATGATAAAGGAAAATTAATAACAAAAATAAAATACAATTATACTTATGAATTTTCTGGTGGTTTTGGAATTATAAGAAAAGGAAGAAAACACGCATTTGTAAATAAAAAAGGGAAACAAATTTCAAAATGGTATGATAATATTTTTAATTTTTCTGATGGTATGGCAAAAGTTCAAAAGAATAAAAAATTTGGATTTATAAATGAAAAAGGAAGAGTTATTGTGCCAATAATTTATTCCGGAGCAACTTCTTTTAAAAATGGAAAAGCAAAAGTAAAAGCATTGGGAATAACTTTTTTTATAAATAAAAAAGGTAAAAAAGTTAAATAAATTAAAAAAATTCAAATTATAAATTAGGATTTTTTTTATAAAAAAAATTTTTATAAAAAATTACTCAAATTTTTAACATTTTTTTTCAAAAAACGACCAAATTTTTACGGTTTTTTATAATTAAAAAAAAAAATTCTAAAACGACCAAATTTTAATGATTTTTATAATTTAAAAAATTTTTTTTCAAAAAAATGCCAAAATTTTAAATTATTAAAAAAAAAAAAATATATAATTTAAATTCATAAAAAATTTACGTTAAAAAAATATATATATTAAAATTTTCACGATTTTTGAAAAAAATTAAAATTATGGGGAAAAATAAATTAAAATTATATTCTATCATCAAAACATTTCCTAATGTTTTAGAATTTCCTATTGAAAAAGATTTTTTAAATAAATGTTTTTATTTGAAATCAAAATGGAATAAAGAGTTTTTCAAAAATGAAAATCAAATTATTTTGGAGCTTGCTTGTGGAAAAGGTGAATATTCAATAGGAATGGGGGAAAAATATCCAAAAAAAAATTTTATTGGAATAGATATAAAAGGAGCAAGAATATGTAAAGGTGCTTTAATTTCTATAGAAAAAAATTTGAAAAATATTTGTTTTTTGAGGACAAAAATAGAAAGAATTGAAAATGTCTTTTCAAAAAACGAAATCCATGAAATATGGATAACATTTCCTGATCCACAACTAAAAAAACCAAAAAAAAGTAAAACATTTTTATCAAAAAATGGAACGATAAATTTAAAAACTGATAATAAAGTTTTTTACGAATTTACTTTAGAAATGATAAAAATTAATAAATTGAATTTAATTTATCATACAGAAAATCTATATAATACAGAAAATTTAAAATTTTTAGAAATTTTAAAAGAAATTCAAACTTACTACGAAAAAAAATTTTTGAAAGAAAATAAAAATATTTTTTATATTAAATTTTCTTTCTAAAAGAATAAGTGATGATTTTTCAAAAAATCATCACTTATTTTATAAATTTTTTTTAACATACCTGTTTTTTCGTAAAATTCCACTGCCGTTTTTTTATTTAAAATTTTCGACGGCAAAACCAAAGTAATGCCATATTGAGAAACAGAGATTTTTTTATTAGCAAGTAATTTTTCATTATCCCAAATCCTAACTTCGCCTTCTTCTGGAAAACGGTAAACTATACCGTTTTTTGTCTTATAATTTTCTTCGTATTTTTGTTTCAAAAAATAAATTTTATTATTTTTTAAAACTTCTATTTCTATAGGAACACCATTTTCATTTAAATCTCTTTCTATACCACGAATATCAGAAAATAAAAATAAACTTGTTTTTGTTGAATCTTCTAAACTTGGTGTAAAATAAAAAACTTCTTTTTTTTCTTCTCTTTACCATTAGGTAATTTATCATATTTTGCCGCTTGCAATTTAAAGCGTCTTTTTCTTAATTTGGTGATAAATTTTGCCGCTTCTTCAGCTTGCTCTTTTAAGGATTTTATTTTAATATGCTTTTTTTGTATTGGGACTTTAACGAAAGAAGTATCTTTTCTAACTTTTTTCATTACAGTTTCTTTTTTTTCCTCAGAGTTCTTTTTTATATTTAAATTTCCATAGCTTAAATATTTTTCTTCTTTTTTCAAAAGATTTATATTTGTTTCTTCATTATTGGGACATTTAGAAAAATCAGAATTTAAACCTACAATTATTCCTTTTTCATTTAAATTTAAAAATTTTCCAGAATTATTATTTCCATTTACTTTTAAAACGTAAAAATGTTGTGGATCAGCTTCAGATACTGTGCTAATTTTAATATTTGCCATTTGCCACATTTCACTGTCTTTTAGAATAACATTTTTCAAACCAAGATATTTTTCTGAAAAATCAGAAAAAACACCTTTTTTATTGATTGTTTTCAAAGCAATTACTTCTAACTTTACAACTGTTTGCGGAAGAGCATAAATCAAAGATTGTTCATTTATTTTTTTTACACCTTTTAAATTAGTAACTTTTATAATTCGACAACTGTTAAATGATAAAACAGAAAAAAATAATAAAATGATAAAAATTAATGCTTTTTTCATAAAAACTTTTTTTAAAAAATAATATTTGGAAAATAATCTGTAATCATATAAAAAATAATTATTAACAAAAATATATTTGTTATAATAATTATTGGTCTTCTGAGAGATTTTTTTTCATTTTGATACGAATCTCTGTGCATACGTTGTCGCATTTTTCCTCTATATATTTTTTTTTTAGAAAATTCTTCTTCTAAATTTTTCATTCGCTTTTCTAAGTCTTCTTTTTGTTCATCGTAAAAGACTGGAGAATAATTAAATACCTTATATTTAGGTATTTTAAACATATTTGAAATCATATTCAAAAAATTTTTTACAAAAATAATTTTTTTTTTCAAAAAAACTTTTTTTTTGAAAAAAAAAATTATCTTTGCAAAAAATTATATATTAATAATAAATAATTATGGCAAATAATAGCAGTAATATTTTTTTTGCAGCTCTTTCTGGAGCAGTTGTTGGGACAGTAATTGGTCTTTTATTCGCACCAAAAACAGGTGAAGATACTCGTAGAGTACTTATAAATAAAAAAGGTGAAGTATTAAATATTATGAATAAAAAAATTGATGTGTTAAAAGAATCTCATCAAAAGTTATGCGAAGGTAAAATTTAAAGAAAAGCATGAAGCAATGAAAATTAAAAAAGAAGATAAAAAAGTTGAAGAAAATGATGTAGAAGCTATTTAGTTTATACGATTATTTTCCTTTTATATAATATTAAAAAATACCGTTTTTTGAAAACGGTATTTTTTTTAATAATATTAAAATATTATGAAAAAAAAAATTCAAAATTTTATTAGGAATATTTTATTTTTAAATTTAATTATAATTATATTATCTTTTTTAATTTTTAAATTTACAAAAATTGGAGATTTTTATTTGTCAATATTTCCGATTTTATTGTTTTTTTTTAATATAATAACAATTATTTTTCATTATTTTCAAATTACGGGAAAAGAAAAAAAATTTTTTCAAAAATTTATGCTGACAAGCACCATAAAATTATTTATTTTTTTGATTTTTTTAATTGTTTATGTTTTTTTAAATAAAGAAAATGCTATTCCATTTATTGTTTTTTACTTAATTTTATATTTTATTTTTCAAATTTTTGAAATAATTTCTCTTTTAAAAGCATTTAAAAAATAAATATTTTTCCAAAAAAATAATTTTTTTTAATTTTTTTTTGAAATCATCTTTTTTTTTTAATTCTAATCTCCATATTTTTAAAAACTTTTTCAAAAAAAACGCCAATTTTTTTACGAATTTTATAATTAAAAAAAAATTTTTTGGCTCTTCTAACCGTTTTGTGGAGGGGAATTTTTCACAATAAAATTGTGAAAAATTTGTGTTTTTTATCAAAAAATTTCATTACAAATTACCATTAAAATATTAATAATCAATAACTTACATATGATACAACGAAATTATTGTGGACGATGAATCATTTTGTTTTTATTTTTAATAAAAAAAATATTTTATTTCACAAAAAAGTTAGAAGAACCACAAATTATTCATTTTCTATGGAAAATTCTATAGATTTTATTTTTGAATAATTCCCTAAATAATCTAAAGCTCTCATTTCTATAATATAATCTCTACCTTTTTTAAATTCTGAAATATATTTTTTATAAATTTCTTCTTTTGCACCATTAATAGAATAGTAAATTTTAGAAAAACCAACACTTTTATCCGTTGCCGACAAAAACAAAATTACATAATCCGAATAAACATCAACACTTTTAGTTTCTGTTGTTTTTTTTCCAATTGGCAAAGTGCTAAATCTTTCATAAACATCTGGACCTGTGTTATCTGTAACAAAAAAGAAATCATCTGTATTACTATTTTCTACATTATCAAAACCTTTATAATTTACTTTATGAAGTCCTTCTCCTTTACTTTCTATATGAAATTTCCCATTATAATTTTTATGTTTTTCTCCGTCAATTCCATAAGTAATATACTGCACACCAGATTCTTTATCTATAGCATTTAATTTTATCATTGTTTTATTAGAAATAAAAATAGTATCTCTTGTTTTAAAAAAAGCACCTTCGAAAGAATATTTCATTTTTGGACCCGTTAAATCTACATAAGTAAGTCTATTATTTGTAGAGATTATAGAATTATCATTATTTTTATTTTCATGACTTTTACGACTGGAATTATTTACAAAATCAACAGCATAATATTTTATATTAAAATTTCCAGATTTTGTTGGCAAATAAAAAGGTTTTTCATATATTTGATATTCTTTTCCACCCAAAGAATAATAAATTTCTCTTAAACCAGCCTTATTATCAACAGCATTAATTTTAAATTTTGTTCTTCCTGATGAATATCCAACTCCATTTGCAAAGAATTTATTTCCAATTACTTCATCTAAAGTTTTTGGTGGTGATTTATCTAAAAAGAAATTGAAAATTTTAATTTTTTCTTCGTTTTCAACATTATCAATACTATAATATTTTATTTTATGATTACCTTCGCTTAAATGTTCTAAATTAAAAGGATAACGATAAAAATGTTTCTTCTTATTATCGTCTATTTGATAATAAATATATTTTACTCCAGAAATTTTATCTTCTGCTCTTAATATAATTTTTGTCCTTCCGGAAATTATATTTTCTTTTTGGTCTCCTTGTAAATTCAATTTTGTAATTGGAGGACTTATATCCAAAATAAATTTTAGAGTTTTTGTTATTTCAACATTTCCAACATTATCAACAGCATAAAATTTATAAAAATATTCTATTTCATCATGATCAACTTTTATAGAATTTTCATAAATTTTAAAATTTTTTTTTTCTTCTGAAATATAAATATTTTCTACTCCGGAAGTTTCATCTTTTTTTACAACTTTTTTTTTAGAATCTTTTGCTATTAATTTAATTTCTGTATTTTTTCCACAATACAAAACATTATCTTTCTTATGAGTTACACTTTTTCCAAAATCAATATTTATATGAGGTGCTTCACTATCAGCAAAAATATTAAAAACTATATCTTGTTCTGGAATAACAGTAGTTTTTGTTTTTTTATCTACTGCAGAAGGAGAACGAACAGTATTCCAACCTTCGGTATCAAAATACATTGGATTTGCATATTCCGGAGTAGATTCACTATTTAAAAGTTTTGGATTTTCTTTCTTATCTGTAGAAATCCATAAATATACAGGTAAATCTTTATTAATAAACATACGTCCATCTTCTCTAAGATAAATTTTTTTTTTATGCTCTAGTTTTTTTTGTGCTTTTGCAGAAAAAAAATTGCTGAAAAATATTAAAATAAAAAGAAAACTTATTGCTAAAATTTTATTATACATAATTTTATATTTAAAATTTTTTTCAAAAAAAAGCATTTTTTTTTTTAATTAAAAAAAAAAATATTATTTGTATTTTAATTTATTATTTTTAATATTGAAATTAAAAAGAATTAAAAATTAATTTTTAATTAGCACATTATTTGTGTTTTTATAAAAAAAAATTTATTATGAGTTTGAAAAAAAAGATAAACTTATTTAGTTTTCGTTCTATTCTTGAGGAAAATGTAATTATATCCTATAAAGGTCCTTTTGATAGGCATATTTTATTTGTTATTGGTGATTATATCAAAACAACCATTGGAAAGAATTCTAAGGCAAGTAAAAAAATTTTTAATATTTTTATAGAGTTGGCACAAAATATTTCTTATTATTCTGCGGAAATTAATAAATTGGATGAGAAAAAAGAAATAGGCGTTGGAACTTTAGTAATAGGAGATCATAAAAATTATTACACTTTTAGAACAGGAAATGTTGTAAAAAAAAATGATATTATTCCTATAATAAATAAATGTGAATTGATAAATTCTCTCGACAGAGATTCTTTAAGGAAATTTAAAAGAGAACAAAGAGCCTTACCGCCAAGTGAAAATGACGGCGCACATATTGGCTTAATTAAAGTAGCTTTAACTTCGTCAAACCCTTTAGATTTTCAAATAACAAATATAGATGATGATTTTTCTTATTTTTCTATTTCTGTAAAAATAAATAAATAATATTAAAAAATTAAAAAATGGAAAGTTTAAAAATAGAAGGTTCGCACGGTGCTTTTTTTGTACCATTTGTTGATTTTAATGCTAATTCTGGAAGATGTGAATTATCTGGTGAATCATACCTGGAAAACACTTCTGAATTTTATGACAAATTATTAGAATGGTTAGAAACCTATATGGAAAATATTAAAAAACCTATATATTTTAATATTAAATTGACTTATTTTAATACGAGTTCGTCAAGGGCTATATTAGATATTTTAAATCTTTTAAAATCTTATGAAGATGATGGAGGACAAATTCGTGTTAATTGGTATTACGAA
Organism: Bacteroidetes bacterium 4572_128; assembly: GCA_002084355.1. Taxonomy (GTDB): domain Bacteria; phylum Bacteroidota; class Bacteroidia; order Bacteroidales; family 4572-128; genus 4572-128. Next base: position 17,707 of record NBLL01000024.1, read on the forward strand.
GAAGATGATTTAGATATGGAAGAGGAAATAGAAGATTATATATTTGATACAGATTTAGATATTAATAAAAAAGCATTTTAATAAAATGCTTTTTTTATAATTATTTTTCTTTTGTTGTTATAATTAAAAATCTACGATAATAGCTTAACAATAAGTAAGTTAATGGTAATGCTATTAATAAACCAAGCATTCCTAATAATTTAATTTGAACTACAGCAAAAATTAAAATAACCATAGAAATAACCATCCAAAAATTAGAATTTGTTTCCAGAGAATATATTAAAGCAAAAAAAGTTGCCGGAAGTAGACCTATAATTTGTAAATAAGGAATCATATTTAACATCCCTATAAAAAGTCCGAGTAAAATACTCATAGGAAGACCAATAATTGTAAAACCTATTGCAAATAAAATTCCAACTAAAAAAGCTACTAATGACTGAGCACGAAAATAATTGTTCATAGCAATTTCAAAATCATGAACTATCTCAAGAACAATCTTTTCATAAGATGGAGGAATTAATTTTTTCCAAGATTGCAAAAAATTATTATAATCAACAAGTAAAAAAATAAGGTAAAGTAAAATAATAAATAATCCAGAAAAACCAATTATTATATTTAAAGTGCCAGAAAAAACTCCCCAAACACCGGGCAAAATTTTTTCAAAAGTTGTATTTAATAATTCTGTAATTTTATCTGCGTCAAAAAATGAAATTACTTCTTCTCTTTGTGCAAAGTCTTTAATATATTCCGAAAAACCCTCAGGAAAATAATCAGCTATTTTTTTATCCAGACCTGTTTCGTTCACAAGATGTTTTAATAAAATTCCCATATGTTTAACTTCGTCAATAATCATAGGAATAATTACAAAACCAAAACTTGTTAAAATAAACAAAACAATTAATAAACTAGCAAGAACAGAAACAACTCTGTTTCTAAAAAATTTTTGCGTAAAATTTACAAAAGGATTTAGAATATAAGAAATTAATAAAGCTATTGCAAAGGGAATTAAAACACTGCTAAGATATCCAAGTAAGCTAAGAATTCCCCAAATTAATGAAATGGCAATTAATAAACGAACAAAACGGTCAAAAGTAATCTTTTCTGTTATTAAACTCATTATATGATAAATTAAAGTTATAATTTCTTTTAATAATTTGCAATTTTATATAAAAAAAAATGTAAAATAATTATTAAAAAAAATTATATAGAAAATATATTTATTTTTTTTAAATTTTGTTCTAATTTTAATAATCGCTTTTTTATTACCATTCCACCTCCATATCCAATAAGCTTACCATTAGAACCAATAATGCGATGACATGGAATAATGATACCAATAGAATTTGCAGCATTTGCATTAGCTACAGCTCTGACAGCTTTTTCATTATTTATGGATTTTGATAATTCTAAATATGTTGAAATGCTTCCGTAAGGAATTTTTATTAATTTATTCCATACATTTTTTTGAAAATCTGTTCCAAGTATTAAAATAGGAATATCAAATTTTTTTCTTTTTTTATTAAAATATTCATCAAGTTGAATTCTTGTTTGTCTCAAAATATTATCATCTTGCTCAACAAATTCAGCTTTGAGACTTTTTTTTATCCTATTATCAACCGTTTTTCGCATTTTCCTATACCTAAAATCCATTAAACACAGCTTATTATCGAATGAACCAATAATAAATTCTCCATATTTTGTATTATAATATTGTATATTTATTTTATTCTTCATTTTTATTTTTTTACAAAATTGATTTTTTTTTATTAAAATTTAAAAAAAAATACGTTTTTTGAAAAAAATTTTTTTAATAAAAAAAATATGTCTAAAAAAAATAAAAGAATTAATATAGTTTATTCGACAAATAAAGATTTTGATTACAAATATGAAAGCGAAGATATAATAAAAACTCTTCCTCCGGAAAAACAAAAATTGAAAATTTCCATTGATAAAAAAAAACGTAGAGGGAAAATTGTAACTTTAATTACAAATTTTATCGGAGAAGAAGAAGATTTAAAAGAACTTGCAAAGTTTTTAAAAAGTAAATGTGGAGTTGGAGGAAGTGCAAAAAATAATGAAATTATTATACAAGGAAATTTCATAGAAAAAATAAAAAAAATTTTAATCGCTCAAAAATATAAAGTCTTTTAAAAAATCATAAAAAATTTACATCCTCTCAATTTAAATAGTAAATTGAAAGGATGCTTTAATTTATAAATTAAATAACCATAAATTTTATTATTACATAATATTTTCAATTTCTTTCATAGATAATTTTATTATTTTTGCAATATCTTCATTTGAAATATTTATCATTTCTATTTTTTTCTTTTTTTTCGAACAAACATTGGTGTTAAAAAAACAATTAAAAAAAAATTTTTTTTCAAATTCGTCCAAAATTTTAATGTTTTTAAATTGGTGTTAAAAAAACAATTTAAAAAAATTTTTTTCAAAAAACGTCCAAAATTTTAATGTTTTTAATTTGAAATTAAAAAAAAATTTTTTTGAAAAATTGCCAAAATTTTAGAGTTTTCAAAAAAACAACATTGATGTTAAAAAAAACACTAATTTAAAAATTTTTTTTCAAAAAATGTCCAAAATTTTAATATAAAAAAAAACAACATTGGTGTTTTTTTTTAACACTAATGTAATGTTAAAAAAAAAATTTTTTTTATTTAATAAATTTTTTATTATTGCATAAAGTAAAAAAAATTATAAAAATTAAATTATAAAAATTTTTATTATGTATAAAACATTTGCGGAAAAAATTTTTGGAGCATCAGCTGGAACTATAGTTTTTAGTAAACCAGATATTATTTTGACACACGATAATACAGCAAGTATTAAAAATACTTTTTTGAAAATGAAAGGTGAAAAAGTTATTTATCCAGATAAACTTTTAATTGTTTTAGACCATAATGCGCCGCCAACAAGTTCAAAACTTGCTACTCAGTATCAAGAAATTAGAGAATTTGTAAACTCGCAAAAGATAAAAAATTTTTATGATGCTGGACGTGGAATTTGCCATCAAATTATGTCTTATCACGCAAAACCGAAAATGATAATTGTTGGAAGTGACAGTCATACTTGCACTGCTGGAGCTTTTAATTCTATGGCTGTTGGTATTGACAGAACAGAAGCAGCAGGAATATGGAAAAGAGGTGAAACATGGTTTAATGTTCCAGAAAGTATAAAAATAACTTTAAATGGAAAATTAAAAAAAGGTGTTTATGCGAAAGATTTATCACTTTGGATAATTGGAATGATAGGCTCAGCCGGAGCAAATTATTTTTCTATAGAATATCACGGTGAAGGAGTAAAAACGCTAAGTATTTCTGAACGAATGACTTTGACAAATCTCGCATCAGAAATGGGAGCAAAAAATTCCGTTTTTCCAGCAGATGAAGTTCTTGCAAAATTCTATGGGAAAGAAAAAATAGATGGAATTTTTGCAGATGAAAAAGCAAATTACTCAAAAGAAATTGAAATTAATTTAGATGAAATTTTCCCAATAATTGCTGTTCCTCATAATGTAGATAACATTAAATCTATTTCGCAAATTAAAGGAAAAAAAGTTCATCAGGCTTTGATAGGAACTTGTACAAATGGACGTTTAGATGATTTAAGAATTGCGTCGGAAATTTTAGATGGGAAAAAAATTGCAAAAGATTTTCAATTGACAGTAACTCCTGCTTCCATAGAAATTTATTTAAAAGCAATAGAAGAAGGAATTATTACAAAACTTGTAAAAGCGGGAGCAACTATTTTATCGGCTTCTTGCGGTGCTTGTCTTGGAACTGGACAAGGCTTCTCCGGCTAATGTTGCTTATTCGGCTTTAAAAGGAGAAATTTCTTGTTCTGAAGATTTTTTAAATGATAATAAAATTTTCCCTTATCATAAAGAAATAAAAAAGAAATTATTAATAAATGATAATGAAAATCGCCGAATAAATGGTGTTTGGGATTATTCGGACATTGATAATTTTAACACTGACCAAATGTTTGCCGGACATTTAACTTATAAAATTTTAAGCTCTGATGCAAAATCTATTTTACCGTATCTATTTTCTGATTTTGACGTTAATTTTTCTAAAAATTTACGTAAAAATGATGTAATTATAGCCGGAGATAATTTTGGTTGTGGAAGTTCCAGAGAACATCCTGTATAAATCAAGGTTTATTGTTAATAGTTAATGAAGAAATTGTTAATAATTATGAAAGAAATGATAAAATAGAAATAAATTTTAAAAATTCTTTTGTGAAAATTGAAAATAAAAAATTTTCAATACCAAGACTTCCTGAAAAATTAAATCAAATTATTGAAAAAAAAGGTTTAATTAATTGGATTTTAAATTAAAAAATTATTGAAAAAAAAATTTTTTTTGAATTAAAAAACCATTAAAATTTTAACATTTTTGAAATTTAAATTAAAAAAATTTTTTTTCAAAAAACGAAAAAATTTTAACATTTTTGAAATTTAAATTAAAAAAAATTTTTTTTCAAAAAACGTCCAAAATTTTAACATTTTTGAAATTTAAATTAAAAAAATTTTTTTAAAAAACGAAAAAATTTTAACATTTTTTTAATTTAAATTAAAAAAATTTTTTTTCAAAATTCGTCAAAATTTTAACATTTTTAATTTAAATTAAAAAAAATTTTTCCAAAAAACGAAAAAATTTTAACATTTTTGAAATTTAAATTAAAAAAAATTTTTTTTAAAAAACGTCCAAAATTTTAACATTTTTGAAATTTAAAATAAAAAAAATTTTCCAAAAAACGAAAAAATTTTAACATTTTTGAAATTTAAATTAAAAAAAATTTTTTTTAAAAAACGTCCAAAATTTTAACATTTTTGAAATTTAAATTAAAAAAAAATTTTCCAAAAAACGAAAAAATTTTAACATTTTTGAAATTTAAAATAAAAAAAATTGAAATTTAAAATAAAAAAAATTTTTTTCAAAAAACGTCCAAAATTTTAACATTTTTGAAATTTAAAATAAAAAAAATTTTTTTCAAAATTCGTCAAAATTTTTTTAAATATATAGATTATGAAAATTTTGAAAAAGATTTACAAAAATATTTTGATGATTTATTTATAAATATATTTTATAAAATAGAAATTTAACAGCAAATCAAATTATTGAAAAATAATAAAAGAAATTTAACAGCAAATCAAATTATTGAAAAATAATAAAAGAAATAAATAATTTTTTGGCAGAATTAAAATCAACACAAAAATTGTTGATATAAAAAACAATAAATTAATTTTAGACAATATTTAGGAAAAAATTAGAAATTAAAATATTATATAATAATTAATTTTTGTTATATTAAAAAATATTTCAATAAAAATGTTCTTTTTCTTTAATTTCTTTTATATCTATTTTTGTTTTATTAATTGCTTTCCAAGTATAAAAAATATACCAAATAACAAAAGGAATAAATAAAGAAACATAACTCATAATTGTCAAAGTATAATGACTTGAAGAGCTATTTTCTATAGTTAAAGAGTTTTGTAAATCAAAATTTGATGGATAAAAAGAAGTATTATTAAAAGCAGATAAAATAAATAAAGAAAAAACTGTTAGAACAGTACCTGCTCCAGCAAACCAAATTCCATTATCAGATTTTTTGAATAATGATTTAAATATTCCAAACAAAACCAACAAAACACCTGATAAAAATATGAAAATATTTATTGGCATTTCCTTCTTTAGTATCCGGATTAACAGCATAGCCATCAACAAACATTAATGTTATAATGAAACTTAAAAAAGATATTAAAAATATAGATGAGCAAATAAATAATTGTTTTTTGCTTCGAGAAAAAATATTTTCATTATTTATATTATTCATAAAATAAAGTATCGCTAAAACTCTAGAAAGCGAAAAAACTGCAATTCCAAGAGAAAGATTATGTAAACTTAAAACACTTTCTAAACCGTGAGCGGTATTTTCCCATTTTGAAAAATTCATTTCATCTACAGAAAAATTAGAACCAGTAAAAAAAGTTGCAACAGTAATTCCAAGTAAAAGAGGAGCAGTAAAACCATTAATCATTAAAAATACTTCGAAAGTTTTTTGTCCAAGAAAATTATTTGATTTTTTCCTAAATTCATAAGAAACTGCTTGCAAAACAAAAGAAAATAAAATAATCATCCAAACCCAATAAGCACCTCCAAAACTTGTCGAATAAAACAAAGGAAAAGACGCAAAAAAGGCTCCGCCAAAAGTTACTAATGTTGTAAAAGTAAACTCCCATTTTCTACCTATGGAATTAATAATAATAGTTTTTTCGTTTTCTGTTTTTCCAAGTGTGTAAATTAAACTTTGACCTCCCTGAACAAATAATAAAAATACTAAAATAGCTCCTAATAAAGATATTATTATCCACCAATATTGTTGTAATGTTAAAAGTGAAAATGTTTCAAACATAATTTTTAATTTTAATAATTTTTTATTTGTGTAGTCATAATTTTTATTTCTGCAATCAATAAAGCAGTAAATATACTAAGAAATAAAAAGAAAGTAATTTGTACAGCACTTGCATCAATTTTAGAAACAGCCATTGAAGTTGTCATTAAATCTTGTATTACCCAAGGTTGTCTGCCAACTTCTGCAACTATCCATCCTGTTTCTGAAGCTATATAAGCTAGTGGAACTGTCCAAATAGATGTGTATAATATCCATTTATTTTTTTGTAAAATATCCTTTTTTAAGAAAAATAGAACCAAAATAAAAAATACAATAAAATAAAATCCCAAAGCCACCATAATATGAAAACTGTAAAAAACCAAAGGAACATTAGGAATTATACTTTCCGGAGAATTCAAATATCCATAACCGAAATATTTGAAATTTTCTTCAAAAATTTTCAAAGAACTTTTTTCTTTTATTTTATCACCATTTTTTTTAGAACTTTTATATTCTTTTAGAGATTTAATCGCCAGTTTGCCTTTTATAATTTTTTCTGATGTAGGAATAAATCCATGTTCTTTGTTTCCATAAACAATATCTTCTATTCCCGGAACAAAAGAATCAAAATCTCTATTTGCAAGAAAAGATAAAGCTTTTGGAATTTCTATTTTAAATACAAAACCATTATTTTCATCTTTTAATTTTTTATCTCCATCTAATAAACCAAATAAAACTAAAGATGCTCCATTTTCTCCTTTATAAAGTCCTTCCATAGCCGCTAATTTCATTCCTTGTTTTTGAGCTATTTCATGTCCCGCAATATCTCCAGTTCCTGCAAGAAAAAGAGAAGAAGATAAACCAAATATAGCGGCAATTAATATACTTTTTTTTGCTAAAAATTCTTCTCTATTTTTCAATAAAAACCAAGCACTCACACCAATAACAAAAATAGATGCCAAAACATAACCAGATGTAATTGTATGCAAAAACTTGCTAATTGCAACAGGAGAGAATAAAATTTCCCAAAAATCCACCATTTCATTTCTTGCTGTTTCTGTGTTAAATTTCATTCCTACTGGATGTTGCATCCAAGCATTTGCAACTAAAATCCATAAAGCAGAAAGATTAGAACCTAATGCTACAAGCCAAGTTGAAACTAAATGGAACTTTTTACTTACTTTATTCCAGCCAAAAAACATCACAGCAATAAAAGTAGACTCCAGAAAAAATGCCATTATTCCTTCTATAGCAAGTGGTGCACCAAAAATATCTCCAACAAACCAAGAATAATTAGACCAATTAGTACCAAATTGAAACTCTAAAATAATTCCTGTTGCAACTCCTATGGCAAAATTAATTCCAAAAAGTATCATCCAAAACTTAGTGATTTTTTTCCATTTCTCATCATTTGTTTTATAATATATCGTTTCCATTATCGCAATAATGAAAGTTATACCTAAAGTCAGCGGAACAAAAAGCCAATGATACATTGCTGTTAAAGCAAATTGTGCTCTTGACCAATTAACCAATTCTAATAAATTTTCATCCATAGGTTTTAAAATTTTGTTAATTCTTTTAATATATATTCGCTTTTTTCTTTATCTGTGTTAAATTTTTCTGATAAGAAATCTTTAAAAAAAAAAGTTTTTAAGATGGCAAACATTACAAATAGTTTAATAAAAATTAATAACCAAAGCACTTTTCCAAGTTTCATGTTTGTAAAACCATCATAATAAAAATTAAAAATTTTTTTCATTTTATAATTCTAAGTGAATATTTTTAAATTTACTTTTAATTTTTTCTTTTTCTGCTTTTGAAAATAAATTATCTTTCAAATATAAATATCTTAAATTTTTCATTTTATAAATATTTTCTGGAAGCTCTTCCAATTTATTAGACTCTAATTCTAAAACTTGTAAATTTCTCAATTTATGAAGGTTTTCTGGCATAATTTCTAATTTATTAAAAGATAAATCTAAATAACTTAAATTTTTTAAATTACAAATTTCTTCTGGAATTTCTTCTAAATTATTAAAACTTAAACCAAGTTTTTTTAAATTTTTTAATTTTCCGATTTCTTCCGGAAGCACATATAAATCATTACTTTTTAAATTTAAAATTTCTAAATAAATTAAATTTTCTATTTCTGTTGGTAAAAATCTTATTTGGTTATCATACAAATTTAATTCTTTTAAAATAATCAAATTGGAAATTTCTTTTGGTAAAATTTGCAATTCATTTTCTCCAATATTCAAATATTCCAAATATATTAGATTTTTTATCTCCTCGGGTAAATAAGTTATTTTATTTGAAAATAAATTTAATCTTTTTAAAAACCTCCAACTTCTAATTTCTTTCGGTAGGATTCCAATTCTATTTTTTTCCAAATTAATTTCTCTAATATTTTTCCAATAAAAAACGCTTTTTGGTATTTCATAAATGTCATTTTTGCTGACATTTATATATTCAAGGTTTCTCAAATTTCCTATGCAATTTGGCAAATAAGACATATCATTCTTCTCTAAATTTAACCATTGTAAATTTGTTAAACAACCAATTTCATAACTCAAACTGGTAATAGAATTTTCTTGTAAATTTAACCATTGCAAACTTTTAAATTTTTTTATATCTTCTGGAACAGCAAAATAATTATGTCTAGAAAGATTTAATTTATAAACTTTTTTTGCAGATTTTAATGCTTTTTTAAAAAAAATATATTCTTTTGAAGCATCTAAAATTTCTTTGCTTTTTAAACTTTTAAAAGAAATATAACATTCAGGAAAAATTTCCGAAATTTTCAATTCTTCTTTATAAGAAAAAAAATTGCTTTTCAAATGTAATTCCCGTAATTTTTCAAGAAATCTAATTTCCTCTGGTAAAGTTTCCAATTCATTTTTTTGTAAGTTTAAATAATTTAATTTTCTTAATAATGAAATTTCTTTAGGCAATTCGGAAATCAAATTTTCTTGTAAATTCAAATAATTCAAATTAGACAAATAAGAAATTTGAGCCGGCAAATGTTGTAAATAATTTGTTTTCAATATTAAAATTTGCAAATTTTTCAAAAATCCTATATCTGCCGGAAGATTTTTTAATTTATTATTTGAATAATATAAAATTCTTAGTTTATTTATTTTTTTAAGTTCTGAAAAAGTAAAATTGTGATCCAGAAGTAAATTATTGCTTAAATTTAATTCTATTAAATTATAATTTTCAAAAATCTCTTCTGGTGGAACTTTAAAAAAATTATTTTTTAAAGATAAAGATTGTAAATTTTTTAATTTTTTAAAAGATGACGGTAAACTACTAATTCCTGTATTTTCCAAATTCAAGACCTGTAAATTTTTTAATAAAGAAATTTCAGATGGAATTTCCCCAAAATTTTGAAAAGATAAGTTTAAATATAAAACTTTGTCTATATTTTTTAATGCTATATTCAAGGAATCCCAAACTTGCACTTTGTCGAGTTCTTTTAAACTTAATAATTTTGTTTGTCCATTTATTTGATAAGTTATAAATATAAGGATTATATAAAAAAAACTTTTTTTTAAATTCATCATTTTTTTTTTTTTAATAAAAATTTACAATATTTTAATTAAAAAAATTTTTTAAAAATAACCGAATTTTTAATATTTTTACAAAAAAATTTTTTTCAAAAAAAGCAATTTTTTTACGAACTTTATAATTTATAAAAAAATATTTTTTGAAAAAATGTCCAAAATTTCAATGTTTTTTATAATTTTTCAAAAAATGTCCAAAATTTAATATAATTTTTGAAAATACATAGAGAGAGAGATTATTTTGTATCAAAATGGGAAATTCTTTTTTGGAAAAATGAAAGATATTAATTTTCTTAATAAATTTTTTGTAATTTGTAAATTTTGTTATTATGGAAGTTTGGATTGCAAAATGCAATTAAAAAAAATTTATACGGTTTTATAAAAAAAAAATAATTTTGTAAAAAAGAAATTATGAAAAAATATATTTTAATATTATTATTATTTTTAAGTTCTTCTGTTTTTTGTGGAAATTTTGCACAAAAAAAGATAAATGAAATTAATTGGTATTCTTTGGAAGAAGCAGAATCTTTACAAAAAACAAAACCAAAAGTTATAATGATAGATTTTTATACAGATTGGTGTGGTTGGTGTAAAAAACTTGATAAATTAACTTACAAAAACGACAGTATTATAAAATATATTAATTCAAATTTTTATCCGGTAAAATTTAATGCCGAAAAAAAAGACATTGTTAAATATCTTGGTAAAGTTTACGGAAGTAAAAAAAGAGGGAAAAAATTTTTAAATGATTTTGCTGTAAAATTATTAGATGGAAAATTATCATATCCGTCTATTATTTATCTCGACGAAAATTTCAAAAAAATCGGTGTACACGGATACACAGAAAGTAAAGATTTATTTATTATTCTTACATATTTTGCAGAAAAAATTTATAAAAATACGCCTTTTGAAGAATATAAAAAATTTTATATTAAAACAAAAAAGTCTTTTAAAAATAGTTTTTCTCTAATAAAATGGACAAAAATAGAAGAACTTGAGAAAGAAAATGAAGAAAAACCAAAAAAAATATTAATTCATTTATATGCAAGTTGGATGCAAAGTTCTCAAATAATGACAGAAACAACTTTTAACGACCCAAGTATTGCAAAATATTTGAATGAAAAATTTTATTGTGTTCATTTCAATGTTTTTTCAAAAGATAGTTTATTTATTTTTAATAGGTCTTTCAAAAATGACACTATAAAAAATCCATTTCATGATTTTGCCATTGCGATTTTAGAAGGGAAGATGATTTTTCCTGCTGTAATTGTTATGGATGAAAATAAAAAATTAATAAATCGTTTACAAGCATATTTAACTCCGGAAAAAGCAGAATCTATTTTTAAATATTTTGGAGATAATGAATACAAATCTGTAAAATGGGAAGAATATTCAAAAAATTTTAAAAGTGAATTTTTTAAAAAAAAAACAATTAATAATAAAAAATAAAAATCTCTCATTTTAAAATGAGAGATTTTTTTCAAAAAATTTAATATAAAGATCTTCTTTTTCTTTCATTATAATTTTGTCTTTTTTATCTTTATCTTTATAATTTAGTAAATGCAAAATGCCGTGTATAATTATTCTAAGCATTTCTTCTTTTTTATTTTTTTTATATATTTTTGCATTTTCAAAAACTGTTTCCACAGAAATAAAAATATCACCAGAAATAATTTTTTCTATATTATAATCGAAAGTTATCACATCTGTATGATAATCATGAGATAAATATTTTTGATTTATTTTCAATAAATATTCTTTTCCAGTAAAAATTAAATTTATATCTCCGATGAAAAAATTTTCTAAGAAAATAACTTCTTCTATCCAATTAGAAATTTTATTTTTTTCTGGGAGAATAAAATCTATTTCTTGATTATGAAAATAAACAGCCAAAATTTTTATTTTTTTAAAATAAATTTCATTTCTAATTTCGTTCCATTATCAAAATAATTTATTTCGTCTGCAAGATGACTTATAATAAAAATTCCTCTTCCGTGTGGATTATTTATATTATTTGGAGCAGTTGGGTCTGGAACATCAGAATATCTAAAACCATCTCCTTCATCTTTTATTGTAAAAATAACAAATGTTTTTTTTATCTCACAAGTAAAATTTATTTTTTTTGTAGAATCTAATCTATTGCCATGTATAATAGCATTATTTACGCCCTCAACAACAGACACAAGAACATTACCATACATTTCTCCATTGAAATTATATGTATCAGAAATTTCATCTACCATATTTTCTGCATAACGAACACTCTCTATTTCAGATGGAAAACTTATTGTTTTTTTCATTTTAAAAGAATTATATAATAATATTTTTTATAAAAAATTAAATACAAAATACAAATTTAATATTTTTTTAATTTTTAAAAAAAAAAAAATTTTTACAAAAAACGTTTTTTTTTAATAAAAAAAATATTTTTTGTAAAAAATTTTTTTTCAAAAAATGCTAATTTTTTTAATATTTTTCAATTCTATAAGAATTGAAAAATATTAAAAAAAATTATTTCATAAAACCTTGTTTTTTTAAGACTTTTAATATTTCCTTAGAAAAATGTTCATTATCTTCTTTCTTGTAACGAACATCAGTAAAAACCTGAGCAAGATTTTCTTTATTGTTTTCTTTTACAAATTTTTTATTTTCCTCTAAATTTTCTTTTTCTTTATAAAAATTATCAATTTCTTTTTTTGTATAATCTTTATAATGTTCATAATGAACAACACTTTCCAAAGGCAATCTATCTGTTATATCTGGATTTTCATCAGGAAAACCTATAACTAAAGTTGTTATTGGGACAACTCCTTTCGGTAAATTAAGAAGTTCAATAATTTTATCAGCGGTGTAAATTGTTGTGCCAAGATAACAAATTCCCATATTTAAACTCTCTGCCGCAACAGCAACATTCTGAGCGACAAGCATCGCATCTATAGCCGCATTAACAAAAGATAAAAAATTATCATAAGCTTTTGTTTCTGCATTTCTTTGCAAACACCATTTATTAAAACGATTAAAATCTGCACAAAAAGTTATCACAACAGGCGCTTCAACAACCATCTTTTGACCAAAATGAAGTGGCAAAAGTTTCTTTTTCATAGCATCGTCTTTTGTAACTATCATACTGTAAAGCTGCATATTTCCTGTGGTAGAAGCGCGAGTTCCCGCTTCTAATATAGAATTCAAAGAATTATCACTTATATGAAGTTTACTATATTTTCTTACAGATTTATGCTCAAGAAGAATTTTTAACATAATAATAATTTTAAAATTATTTATTTTTTATATTTATTTTTTATATTTAATTTTTGCTTTTGCATCTTTTACCATACGAAAGCCAATATCATAATTTTTTACTTCTGGATTTTCGCTGTAGCGATAACTTACACGCGAAAAAGTTTGATAAAAAAACCAACTTCCACCCCTTAAAACTTTCTTAACTCCAGATTCAGGTCTCTTCACACCATTCCCAAACATTTCCACTCATATCACATATTCCTATCTCATTTGGTAATTTTTTACCTATTCTACTCATTTTGTTGTTGGAATTTTCATTGTACCAAGCAACATCATAAATATTAGAACTTCCACTAAAATCAAAAGACTCACTTTTTGGTCCTCCTCTTGCCGCATATTCCCATTCTGCTTCTGTTGGCAAACGTTTACCTATCCATTCAGCATAAGCTTTTGCATCATTCCAACTGACATTTACTATGGGATAATTATCTTTCCAACCATATCTCGGTTCTGTTGGCAAAGCACGACTTGTTTCTTTACAAAATTTTTTATATTCACCAACGGTAAGCTCATATTTATCAATATAAAAACTTTCTATTTTAACTTTATGAACAGGTTTTTCATTCTCTCTTCCGCTATTAGAACCCATATAAAAACTTCCTCCTTTTACAAAAACCATTTCTGGTTTAACTTTTCTGTTCATCTCTTTTTTCCTAATTTTTATTTGTTTCAAATATTTTTTTGCCTCAGAATAATGTAAACCGTTTTTACCGTCAATTTTAATATATTTTTTTAAATATTCTTCTGATATATTATAATCTGTAGTTTCGTATAAAATAAAACCCATATAATAGTAAAAAATATTTGGCGGTTCAACATTCAAATTTTCTATTTTTCTAAAAGTATATTTTGCCTTTTCAAAATTTTCTTCTTCTATGTAGCTCATAGTTTGCATAAGATATTTCTCTGCTTTTCTTATATCTGAACTTTGAGACTTTGAGAGCAAAAAAGAAAATACTAACAAAATAAAAAAAAAATGACATTTATTTAAAATCATAATTTAAAAATTTATTTTTTAAAATAAAAATTTATTTCTTTTTTGTTTTAAAACTTCCAAGCATATTTAACATATTAATAGATTTTACTGCCTTTTCAAATATGTTCAATAGGTCATCTTTATTTGTAACATGTCGGTATCTTCCTCCGGACAAATTAGAAATTTCTTTTAAATGATTTACTGATTCTGAATTCCAAGCAACTTCTAAACCTATCGTTTCGTGTCTAAATAATATGTTTCTACGTTTTAAACTTCTTAAAACCGGAGATAAATTTCCACATTGGTCATCGCCGTCTGCAAGTAATAAAACCATTTGCGCAAGCGAAGTGGAACTTTTATTCTCTGCCATAAATTGATTTGCCTCTCTAATTGCTTCGGCAAGTGGTGTACCTTTTTTAGTAGAAATATTATTTATAAAATTTTCTAATTTTATACTATCTCGGGAAAAATTAATTTCTGCAGAAATTGGATTTCTACAATCTCCTTGAAAAGCAAGTATTGCAACTTCATTTTTGCTTTTTAAGGTTTTTCTAACAATTTCTATGGCGGCAGTTTTTGCAGCAATAAGTTTTGGTCCGTACATACTTTCGGAGGCATCCATTAATAATAACAAACTTGCTTTCGCACCTCTCGCTTTTGCAAGATATTTTCCTTGCAAATAATATCGTCTTTCCGGAACATTTTTAAAAATGTAAACAATTTTAAAATTAAATTCCATAGGCTGACTTTGATTATCTGCCCAAATTCCTCCTTCTAAAATAGAGCCTTTTTTTTCTAAAAAACCAAAATTCCCCCAACGACCACCACCAAAAGACTGTAAATTAATCGTATGTGTTGTTTTTATTCCTATGATTTTTATAGGTTTTTCGCTTGTACTTTTAAAAGAAAATTTTGCATAATATTTTTTCTTCTCGTCGCCAAATTCTCCTTCGAAAATGTCTATAATTTTATAGCTAATATTGCGGTCTCCACCTTCAATAAAAGCACTATCTATTTCTCTTTTTGACTGAGAAAAAGTAGATATTATAGGAAAAATAAAAAAAATAAATAATAAATTCTTCATTTGTAATTTTTTTATTAAATACAAAATAATTTAATTTTACGCAAAAATAAAAAAAAATTTGATAAAATTTGATAAAAAATTTATAAAATGATTTCAGAAATTTTTATACAATATATATGGGGAAATAATTTGTTTCATAAAACAAAATACTTATCTTCTTTAGGTCAAAAAATAGAAATTATAGATGTAGGAAAACTAAATAATAATTCCGGAGCAGATTTTTCTGATGCAAAAATAAAAATAAATAATTTAATTTTTGCCGGAGATATTGAAATTCATAAAAAGTCTTCTGATTGGTTTGCACATTTACACCATAAAAATAAAGCTTATGATAATGTAATTTTACATGTTGTTTGTGAACATAACAAAGAAATTTTTAACACAAAACAAACAAATATTCCTACAATAATATTAGAATGTGAAAAACTTTATCTTGAAAATTCTAAAATAAAATATAAAAAAAATTTTATTACAAATTTAGAAAGTTTAGAATTTGAGAAAATTATTAAAAAAAATTTATTAGAACGAATGGACGAAAAAAGTAATTTAATTTTAGAAAGATTAAAAATTAATAAAGGTGACTGGAAACTTTCTTTTTATCAAATTCTTTTAAAAAATTTTGGTTTAAATGTTAATAATCAAGCATTTGAATTATTGTCTTTTTCCTTAGATTTGAATATTTTATTAAAACACAAAAATAATATTTTTCAATTGGAAGCATTATTATTTGGACAAGCAGGTTTTTTAGAAAAAAATTATAAAGATATTTATGTGATAAATTTAAAAAAAGAGTACATTTTTTTGAAAAAAAAATTTTCTTTAATTCCTTTGGAAGAACATATTTGGAAATTTTTTCGTATAAGACCTTGCAATTTTCCAACAATAAGAATTTCTCAATTTGCAAAATTATTTGCATCAGAAAATTTATTTTCTAAAATAATTAATTCTTTTGAATTAAAGGTTTTAAAGAAGTATTTTGAAATTCCTAATAATGATTATTGGAATAATAATTATTTTTTTGATAAAAAATATAAATCTAAAAATAAAAATTCATTTGGCAAATCTTCGCAGGAAAATTTAATTATAAATACTATAATTCCTTTTTGGATTGCATGGGGAAAACAAAAAAATAATGTTTTTTTTCTGGAAAAAAGTATAGAAATTTTAAAAAAATTAAAGCCAGAAAATAATAAAATAATAAGAAATTATAAAAAACTAGGAATTAAAATCCCAAATTCTTATTATTCACAAGCAATTCTACAAATTAATAAAAAATTAGATTTATAATAAATAAAAAATCAAAATGCACTTTTTTACGAATTTAAAATAAAAAAATTTTTTTCAAAAAACGTCAATTTTTTACGAATTTAAAATAAAAAAATTTTTTTCAAAAAACGTCAATTTTTTACGAATAAATTTTTTTCAAAAAACGTCAATTTTTTACGAATTTAAAATAAAAAAATTTTTTTCAAAAAACGGCATTTTTTTACGAATTTAAAATAAAAAAATTTTTTTCAAAAAACGTCAATTTTTTACGAATTTAAAATAAAAAAATTTTTTTCAAAAAACGTCAATTTTTTACGAATTTTCAAAAAACGGCATTTTTTTAAGAATTTAAAATAAAAAAAATTTTTCAAAAAACGTGAAAATTTTAATGTTTTTTATAATTAAAAAAAAATTTTTTTCCAAAAACGGCATTTTTTATGAATTTCAAATTTCAAAAAAACGACGAATTTTTTTATTGAAATTTTCAATGTTTTTTTATTTTTTATAAGTTATAATGTGTCTTTCTTTTTTTTTATTATAAATATCTCCAATTTTTATCATAATTGCTGTTTCTTCTACATTACCAAAATATTTATTATTTGTTGTTCCAAATACTTTCATACTTGGCGATATGTTCATATATGAATTTATTAATGGAGGAATATTTTCCCCCAATTCTCTGACTTTTTTAGATAAAATTTTATAATCGTTTTCATAATTTTTCTCGTTTATAATGGCAGATAATTCATTTTCTTTATGAAAAAAATCTAAACTTTCATAAGGTAAAACTAATTTTTCATCATCATAAAAATATTTTTTAAAAAAATATAAAATTAAATCTCTTGCTTTTTTATCAAAATTTTTATACATAGTAACTTTTCCAAAAAAGTATTTTGCACTTTTATAATCCACAATTAATGCTCCGAGACCATCCCATAAATTATCCAAAGTAAATAAACTTTTTCTGGAAATTTTAGAAGCCTGCTGATATATAGGACGAATAAAAGAACGACCTAATTCTATTAAATTTGGAAGATAATTTTTTTCAAATTCTTTAGAAAATTTAAAAAGTTTAGACGTTGTTAATTTTATATTTCCGTTCTCATCTTTTGGGACATTTTTACAAAAAATAAATCTATATCCTCCAAGAATTTGTTTTTCTTTATCATCCCAAACAATAAGTTGTTGATAAGGATTTTCTTTTGACAAATCAAAATTATCTATATCAAAGCTTTTTCCTGTTCCGCCACCAGCTTTTCTAAAAGTAACTTCCCTTAATCTAGCAATTTCTTGCATTACATTCGGCGAATTATTTGCATCAACAATATAAAGTTCTTTGTTATTTTTATTTGTTTTTCGCAAGAACTTCTCTTTTGTTAATTCCGCTTTTAAAATTTCTCCAGAAATTTCATTGATAATTTTTTCCATATTATTATTTTTTAATTTGTTAATTCTCCACTTATAGAAATTACCATTTTTTCTGATATTTCTTTATGGCTAATTTTTTGTCCCAATAGAAACATTAATTTTACCAGAGCCAAAAGTTTCCAAAACAATAGCTTTTAACTCTTTTATATTTAAAACAGCATCCACATAATTTTCATTTAAATTTGGAAAGATTTTTAAAATGGCAACATTTTTATCAAAATTTGTATGAATTTTTAAGCCTTTCATAAAAGGTGCATTTATTCCATAATTTATATATTTTTCATTAAATTTTATAGAAATTCCAACATCAGCAAGATGAGGATAATTTGAAGATTTAAAAGCTTTAAAATCTTCAGAGCTGTATTTTTTTGTTCTGTTTCCCCTGTATAATTTATATTCAAAATATATACAAACTTCCGGAACCATAGGATAATTATTTTTTCGAGATGAAGCAATTTCTATGGCAGAAATTAGATTTTCTCTTCCATCTGTCCTTAGAACTCCAATTGGAAGTTGCGAACCAGTTAAAATTATAGGTTTTTGTAAATTTTCTAAAATAAAGCTTAAAGCCGAAGCTGTAAAAGACATAGTATCTGTTCCGTGTAAAATAACAAAACCATCATATTTTTCAAAGAAATTGTATCTAAATTTTTAACGAAATTTTTTAACTCAGGAATAAGCTCATAAATATTATCAAAATCAAAAGGTTTTAGGCTGTTTGTTCCATAGTCTTTAGCCATTCCAATTGTTCCACCTGTATAAATAATTAAAATTGATGATTTCTTTTTATCTAAATTCATAAAAAAATTTTTGTAAAAAAAGATATTATTTTTTAATAAAAAAATTTTAAATTAAAAATAAAATAAAATTTATTAAAAATATTTTTTTTTCGTAAAATATTCTTTTTTTGCATTTCAAAATTTTAATATAAGATTATGATCTTAATAAAAGAAGTAGAAATTTATTCGCCAGATTATATTGGCAAAAAAGACCTTTTAGTAGCTGGAACAAAAATTATCGCTATAGAAGATAAAATAGAAATTAAAGATATTGATTGTGAAATTATAAATTCTAATGGCTTAAAATTAACTCCGGGATTTATAGATGCACATGTTCATATTGCTGGTGCTGGCGGAGAAGGTGGTCCTGCAACAAGAACTCCAGAATTACAATTAAGTCAATTAATAGAAGGAGGCGTTACAACTGTAATTGGTTGCTTAGGAACCGACGGAATGACACGAAATATAGAAAGCGTTTTAATGAAAGTTAAGGCACTTAGAGAAGAAGGCGTTTCTGCTTGGATGTACACAGGTGCTTATCAAGTTCCTACACCAACTTTAATGGGAGATGTTGGACGTGATATTGCTTTAATAGAAGAAATTATTGGTGTCGGCGAAATAGCAATTTCTGACCACAGGTCTTCTTTTCCAAGTACAAATGAACTAATTAGATTGACAGAGCATGCTCGTGTTGGCGGTATGCTTGGCAATAAAGCAGGAATTGTTAATATTCATATGGGAGATGCAAAAAACCCATTTCAACCAATTATAGATGCTGTAGAAAAAAGCGAACTAAATTACAAGCAATTTTTTCCAACACATTGTAATAGGAATGATTATATTTTTGAAGATGCTAAGGAATATGGCAAAAAAGGATGGATAGATATAACAACTTCATCTTATCCATATTTTCCACAATATGAAATAAAACCTTCAAAAGCATTAAAAATTTTATTAGAATCTGGAGTTCCTCTGGAAAATATTACATTTACTTCTGACGCAAATGGTTCACTTCCAGATTTTGATTTAAAAACAGGTGAACTTTTGAGATTAGAAATGGGTTTACCTAAAGCTAATTTAACAGAAGTTATAGATGCTGTAAAAGAGGAAAATTTACCTTTTGAAAAAGTTTTAAAAGTTGTTACAGAAAATCCAGCTACCATTTTGAAATTAAAAAATAAAGGAAAAATAGAAGTTGGAAAAGATGCAGATATTTTATTGTTTGATGAAAATTATGATATTTTACACATAATTGCAAATGGAGAATTTCTAAAAAAAGATAATAAAATTTTGAAAAAAGGAGCTTACGAAAAATAATTTTTTTTTTAATTTTTAAAAATTATTATTATCAAAATTTTTTTTTTTTAAAATTGATAAAATTTTATCAATTTTAAAAAAAAAAAATTTTGATTTATGAGTTTTTTTCCTGTGAAATTTTCATTTCTTCTATATTTCTACGCATTTCTTCTTCTTGTTGTATCAACTTTTTACTTTGTTCTTGGAAGTTTTTTAAAAGATTTTTTGTTTTTTCATTAATTTTAATTGTTTCTACCGATGAAGCCAAATTATTAGCCACTTTTTCTATGAAATTTATTTCATATTTTTTTAACTTTTCAAAAGAAGCAATTTCTATAATACCAAATAAATTGTTATTTACAACCATCGGGGTTATTAATAAAGAACTTGGATTAGAATTTCCAAGTCCAGAAGAAATGGAAATATAATTATTTGGAATATTTTCTAAATAAATTGTTTTTTTCTCTAAAGCACAAGTTCCCGCCATTCCGTCTCCTATTTCTATTTTTTTTTGAAGATGTTTTTTCCTATCAAAAGCATAAGAAGAAATTTGCTCTAAATAAATATCTGTTTTATCATAATCATTATAAATAAATAAACCTCCTTGATTTGCTTTTAAATATTTAATAATTCCTCTTAGAATATTATCACATAATTTTTTTAAATTATTAGGATATTGTCTTTGTATCTCCGAAAAAATCGACATTCCTTTAGTTTCCCAATTTCTAATTTTATCTTCTTTTTTCCTTTTTTCGTCTATAATTTTTGCTTCTAATAAATCTTCTTTTAATTTTATTAAAGATTTTCCAAGACTTCCTTGTGAAGAAAATTTTACTTTCACATCGTATTTTCTTTTTCTTAAATTTTCTGCAAAATCTATCATTTTTTTTCTATTTTCTATCATAATATTAAAAGTTTTTATCATTTTTCCTATTTCATCATTTGATTCTAAATTTAGAGTTTCTTGTGTATCACTGTTTTCCATAGCATATATACTTTTTTCCAAAAGAAAAATAGGTTCTATTATGTTTTGAGAAAAAAAATAAACAAACATTAAAGAAATTATAAACACAATACCTCCAATAATAGCAGAAATAATTTGTAATTCACTTACTGTTTTGAAAAAATTTTTTTTATTTATAACTTCTAGCATCACAAAATAAGAACCCTTATTTTTATTTAAAATAAAAATATTTTGATGTAAAATAATCCTATTTTCTGTTTCTATTACTCCGGATAAATTTGATAAAACTTTTTCTTCTAATTCTGGAAAATCTATTTTAAAATTTTTATTTGTTTCTAAATCTTTTCCCCATCTTTTTGTAAGATCTTTGTGGTATAAATAAAAACCGTCTTCATCTATTAAAAAAATTTCATTCGTATTTTTATTAAATACATCTAATTCTGAAAAAATTTTATCTGCAAAAACATTCGCAATAACAATTCCTCTTTTCCTATCCATAGAATCGAATATCGGCAAAGCACATCTAATAACTGGATTAAATGGAATTTCCATTTTACCTTTTTCCCTATTTAAATTTATTTCAGAAATATAAAAAGTATTTTTTGAAAAATGTATAGTTTCTAAAAAATAGTCTCTATTTTTTTTATTTTGAAGTTGTTTTTCGGGAATAATTTTTATAAATTTTTTATTATTATCAATGCGAATAACTTCATTTCCTTTTTCGTCTAAATATCTCAGTTGCATATAAAAACCTCTAGATTGTGATATTCTTTTAAATATTAATTGTAATTCTTTTTTCTTTTTGTCATAAAAGTCATAATTTTTTATGCTATCATTTTTACCTAAAAGAGGATTTACATTTTCTATTATAGATTTGATCTGTGGTAATTCACTTATTAATTTTATATCATTTTTTACATTATCTAAAAAATTAGATATGTTTTTACATTTTATATTAACCCTATCTTCCGTAGCTTTTAAATTAATATCTTTAATTGCTGTTTTAAATAATTTACTGGGAACAGCAATGGTTGTTGCGATTACAATAATAAAAGCAAAAGAAATACCAATAATTAATTTTACATTAATTGGAATATCTCTTAGCTTTAAATAATCTGCTGTTATTTCGTTAAAAAAATTTTTATTATTCAATTTCATAAAATATTTTTTTTTCAAATTTTATACAAAAATAATAAAATTTTTATTATTTTTTTTAATAATATTGTAATTTAATTAAAAAAAAAATATGAAAAAAACTATTTCTATAATTTTTATCATTGTAATTTTAGACCAGATATTAAAAATTTGGATAAAATTAAATATGTCCATTGGACAAGAATTTTCTATTATTGATAATTGGTTCATCATACATTTTACCGAAAATAATGGAATGGCTTTTGGTATGGAATTGGATTTATTTGGTTTAAAATCTGGAAAATTAATTTTAAGTGTTTTTAGGATAATTGCTATTTGTGGAATAGCTTGGTTTTTGTATGATTTGAAAAAGAAAAATGCACCAAGCTCTTTATTAATAAGTATAGGAATGATAATGGCCGGAGCAATGGGGAATATTATCGATAGTGTTTTTTATGGAAAGATTTTTAGTGATAGCTTTCACAATATAGCAGAATTTATGCCTAAAAATGGTGGTTATTCGGATTTTTTACATGGAAAAGTTGTTGATATGTTTTATTTTCCAATTTTAAAAGGAAGTTTTCCTTCTTGGATACCTTTCTGGGGAAATGAAAATTTTATATTTTTTAGACCCGTTTTTAACATTGCAGATTCTGCAATTACATTAGGAGTATTAAATATTTTAATTTTTCAAAATAAATTTTTTAAAAAAAACCAAGAATTATGAAAAAAATTTTTTTAATTTCTATATTATTACTTGTTTTTTCTTGTAGCGAAGATAGTGAAACTCAAGAAATAGAATTGTCAGATAATATTATTAGCGATTTTTTCGACCGAGAAGATACAGAAAATGGAATTATTAGTAATATGTGGACCGTCTCAAAAGACAAAGAAGATATTTTAAAAATCAAAGACAATGAATTATCTATTACAAAAAATATTTCAACTGAAACTATCGCTTTTTGGTATAAGCAAGAAGTTTATGAAAAAAACTTTTTAGAAAGATTTAAATTTTCTATAAAAGAAGGAGAAAAAGATAGTAATGTGGTGATTAATTTTGTTGGAGGAATTATGGGGGATTCTAAATTGACTTTCACGGCAGGAATTAAAAATAATTATTTGAAAATTTATGCAGACAGCTCAAAAACAGATAGTAATTTTATTTCATTCAACAAGAACGAAGATTATTTTTTAGAATTACTGGTGAAAGATTCTTTGATGAAACTTTTTTTAAAAAAAGATAATTCTTTAATTTCTAATTTAGAATATAAGTTTTTTAATGCCGAAACAAATGCTCTTGGAATAACTATAAAAAATATAGATACAACTTTAAATTTAAAAATTGACGATTTCGAAGTTAAAAGAATTAATAATAAAAATTAAATGAAAAATGTAAAAATTTGGACGAATTTGAAAAAAATTTTTTTTATAATTTCAAATAAAAAATTTAAATATTTGTTTTTTTGAAAAAAATTTTTTTTCAAATTCGTGAAAATTTTAATACTTTTTATTTTGAAATTATAAAAAAAATTTTTTTCAAATTCGTGAAAATTTTAATACTTTTTATTTTGAAATTATAAAAAATTTTTTTTTTCAAATTCGTGAAAATTTTAATACTTTTTATTTTGAAATTATAAAAAAAAATTTTTTTCAAATTCGTGAAAATTTTAATACTTTTTATT
>NBLL01000025.1 GCA_002084355.1 Bacteroidetes bacterium 4572_128
TTTTTTTTTAAAATTATAAAATTCATTAAAAAAATCCGTTTTTTTGAAAAAAAATTTTTTTTTAATTATAAAATTCATTAAAAAAATCCGTTTTTTTGAAAAAAAATTTTTTTAAAATTATAAAATTCATTAAAAAAATCCGTTTTTTTTGAAAAAATTTTTTTTAAAATTATAAAATTCATTAAAAAAATCCGTTTTTTTGAAAAAAAATTTTTTTAATTTTTTATTGAAATTTCTTCAGTATTAAAAATTTTTTATTTGCATTCTTTTTTTACCCATTATTTGCAATTCTTTTATAAAAATAAAACCATCATTTACAGCAATTTTTAAAAATTTTTTATTATCACTAATAATTTTACAAACTTCAAAATTATGTTTTGAAATTTCTATTTTAGAAGAAAAAATTTTTAAAATTTTACATTTTTTTTTAATTAAAAAGTTCGTCCATGCACAAGGCGCAGGACTTAAACCGCGAATATGATTATAAATGTTTTTTGAATTTTCTCCCCAATTTATTTTACAAGTTTCCTTAAAAATTTTTGGAGCATTTTTTAAATTTTCGTTTTTACAAATAATTTCATCTTGCATAAAAGTTTTAAAATCATTGTTTTTTATGCTTTTTATAGTTTTCAAAGTTAATTTAGAACCTTCCAACATTAATTTATTATGCAAAGTTTCTGCATTATCTGTGTCAGAAATTTTAACTTTTTTTTGAAAAATAATATCTCCAGTATCTATTTTTTGTTTAAGAAAAAATGTTGTTAAACCTGTTTCTTTTTCGCCATTTATAATCGCCCAATTAATTGGAGCCGCTCCTCTATATTGTGGTAAAATTGAAGCATGTAAATTAAATGTTCCAAATTTTGGCATTTTCCAAACTAATTCTGGCAACATACGAAAAGCAACAACAATCTGTAAATTTGCTTTTAAACTTTTCAATTCTTTCAAAAAATCTATATTTTTCAAATTTTCTGGCTGTAGAATTTTTAAATTCTTTTTCAAAGCAAATTCTTTTAATGCAGAAAATTTCATTTTCTTTTTTCTTCTGTCGAATTTATCTGTTGCAGTTATAACTCCAACAATATTGTAATTATTTGCAATTAAAATTTTTAAACTTTCAACAGCGAAAACTGGTGTTCCAATAAAAATTATTCTTAAATTTTCTTTCATAATTATAATAATTTTTTTTCAAAAAAAATGTTTTTTTTGAAAAAAAAAAATTATGAAATTTATCTTAAAAACATATTTTGAAAATATTAACAAAAAAATAAATAATATTAGAATAAAAAATTGTTCCGAATATACTTTTAGAACAGATTTTGAAAATTTCTTAAATGTATCGAAAATAGAAAATTCTATAAATATTGTTCATGAGAAAAAATCCATTGGCTTCGGAAAACCAGATTTTGTTTTGGAAAAAAATGATTTCGTTCTTGGATACATAGAAGTTAAGAATATTCAAAAAAATATATCAGATAAAATATTAAATTCTGAGCAAATTCAAAGGTATTTAAGATTTTGCAATAATTTTATAATTTCCAATTATAGAGATTTTATTTTGTTTAGGAATGAAAAAATAATTTTAAAATCATCTTTATTTTCTTTGAAAGATAAAAAATTAAAAGGTAAAAATATAGAAGAAACAGAGAATTTATTAAAATCTTTTTTTTCTTATAAACCAGAACTAATTAGAAAGCCAAAAAAATTATCTGTAATTCTTGCCTATAAAACAAAGATTTTAAGAGAACTATTAAATAATCTTGAAGAAAAAAGATTTAAAAAAGAAATTTATGGACTTTATAATATTTTCAAAACTACTTTAATAGAAGATTTAAAATATAAAGATTTTATCGATACTTACGCTCAAACAATAACTTATGGTTTATTTTTATCTCGTTTGAATGTTGATAAAAAAATTAACAGGAAAACGGCTTTTTCTGAAATTCCAAAATCATTAGGAATAATAAAAGATATTTTTAGGATACTAAAAGCAGATGAAATTCCAAAAAATATTTCATGGATAATTGACGAAATTGTTGAAAGTTTAAATAATATAGATATTGAAAACTTACAAAAAGAGCTTTCTTTTTCTAAGAAAAAAAATAATGAAGAAGATCCTTATGTTTATTTTTATGAGCATTTTCTCGCAGAATATGATAAAACAAAAAGAAAATCTAAGGGCGTTTATTATACTCCAATTCAAGTGGTAAAATTTATTGTGAAGTCTATAAATGATATTTTAATAAAAGATTTTGATAAGGATTTTACAAGTGAAAATGTAAAAGTGCTTGATTTTGCCGCCGGAACAGGAACTTTTTTATTAGAAACTTTTAAAGAAACTTTAAAAGAATTTTCTTCTGATACAGAAAAAAAATTATTTATTAAAAATAGATTATTAAAAAACTTTTTTGCTTTTGAATATTTGATTGCACCTTATACAATAGCTCATTTAAAATTGTCAAAATATCTCGAAGAAGAAGGACATAAATTTGATAATGAAAATATAGAAGACAGGTTAAAAATTTACCTTGCCGACACTTTGGACAACACAGAACATAAAGATATTTTTGGTTTTATGAATTTATCAGAGGAAGGACATTTTGCAAATGAAATTAAAGTAAAAGAGCCAGTTTTAATTGTGATGGGAAATCCGCCTTACAATTCAAAATCTCAAAATAATAAAAATTTTATTTTGGAATTGCTGCAAGAATATAAGAAAAATTTAAATGAACGAAAAATAAATTTAAATGATGATTATATAAAATTTATTCGTTATGCTCAATGTAAAATAGACGGTTATAATTCTGGGGATACAAAAATTGAAAGCTTGAAAAAAGGAATTATTGGAATAATTACAAATAATTCTTACCTTGATGGAATCTCACACAGACAAATGCGAAAAAGTCTTTTGGAAACTTTTGATGAAATTTATATTTTAAATCTTCATGGAAATTCTATAAAAGGCGAGACAGATAAAAATGTTTTTGACATTAGAGTTGGAGTTTCTATTGCTTTATTTGTTAAAAAGCAAACGAAATCTAATAAAATTGGAAAATTATTTTATTTTTCTACATTAGATAATAATATTTTTTATAGGAAAGATAAATTTAATTTTTTAGAAAAAAATAATTTAAAAAGCATAAATTGGAAAAAATTAAAACCAAAAAAGCCAAATTACTGGTTTGTAGAAAGAGATTTATCTCTGGAAAAAAGCTATAATAAATTTTGGAGTTTGAAAGAAATTTTTAAAATGTATAGTTCTGGAATTCAGACTAAAAGAGATCGTATAACTATACATTTTTCTAAAAAAAGTTTAAAAGAACTAAAAAATAATTTTTTAAAATTATCTGAAAATGAATTAAAAGAAAAATATTCTTTGGAGAATGGAAGAGATTGGAGCATAAAAAATGCTATAGAAGATTTAAAAACAAATGATAATATACAAAAAATAGATTACCGACCATTTGATTTTAGATTTACTTTTTTATCAAAAAAGTCAAAAAAATTTATAGCTTATCCAAGATATAAAATAATGAAGCATTTTGAAAATAAAGAAAATATAGGTTTATGTTTTAGTAGAATTTGGGATTTGAAAAAAAATTATACTGGTTTTTTTGTAACGAAATTTATTTCAGATGTTCATTTTTCAAACGGACAAACTTATGTTGCGCCGCTTTATATTTATAATGAAAAATTCAACAAACTTGATACAGTAGAAGAGAAATCTGTAAATTTTACAAAGGAATTTCAAAAATATTTTTATAAAAAATATAAAGAATATAAAAAACCAGAAGAAATTTTATCTTACATTTATGCAGTTTTAAATAATCCTAATTATAGAAAAAAATATTTTGAATTTTTGAAATCCGATTTTCCTAAAATTCCGTTTGTAAATGACGAAAAAATATTTGATAAATTATCTAAAATAGGAAAAAAATTAATTGATTAAAAATAAATTATTTATAAACAGTACAGATCATTTCGAAGGAATTTCTAAAGAAGTTTTTGATTTTGAAATTGGAAGCTACAAAGTTATTGATAAATATTTGAAATCTCGTAAAGGTTTAAAACTTTCTTTTGACGAAATACAAGAAATTAAAAAAATTTCAAAATCTATAGAGAAAACTATAAAAATTATGAAAAAATTGAAAAAATTTGACATTTTTTGAAAAAATTTTTTTAATTAAAAAAACCAAACCCCAATTTTAAAAAAAATTGGGATTTGGCTGAAAACAAAAAATAAATCTATTTTATAAAAAATTACATTTTATTAATTTTCACATAAAGACCAGATTTTAAATTAGAAGCTTTATTATTATGAATAATATTTTTCTTTGCCAATTTGTCAAGCAAAGAACAAACTTTAGGAAGTAAAGTTTTTGCTTCTTCTTTATTTTCAATCTCTCTTAAATTTTTTATTGCATTACGAGCTGTTTTTGCATAATATTTGTTATGCAATTTTCTTTTTTCTGATTGCCTTATTCTTTTTTTTGCAGATTTATGATTTGCCATTATAAATATTTAATAAAAATAAATTTTAGTATTATCATATTATTGTAGTCTATAGGGGAATCGAACCCCTGTTACCAGGATGAAAACCTGGCGTCCTAACCCCTAGACGAATAGACCATCAATTTTGTTTAGAACAAAAGCAAATAATTTTCTCATTTGCTAATGCAAAAGTAATTATACTTTTTATAATTCCAAAATTTTTAAGGGGAAATTTAAAAAAAAAATGTAAGTCATTGATTTTCAAATAAAAAAGTTTAATTTAAAATTAAAAATAAAATATTTTTTTCAATAAATCATATTTTATTTAAAATAAAATAATAAAAAAAATGCTTTATGAAGAATTTTTTTTATAAAAAAAAGCGAATTTTAGAAATTCGCTTTTTATATAATTAATTTTTTTGTAGGAGTATCTTTTTTATTGCAAATTTTTCAT
The DNA here is from genome assembly GCA_002084355.1 of Bacteroidetes bacterium 4572_128. GTDB lineage: Bacteria > Bacteroidota > Bacteroidia > Bacteroidales > 4572-128 > 4572-128. The sequence continues at coordinate 4,946 of NBLL01000025.1, forward strand.
TTTCGAATGAAACTTTTACTAAATAAATTCCATTTTCACAAATAGGTAGTTCTACTTTAAATTCTTTCTTTCTAGTGTCCAAATCATATTTTGCTATCTTTTGACCGATAACATTTAAAATTTCAACTGAATGAATATCTTTTTTAGATTTTACTGTAAATTTACCATTTAAAACAGGATTAGGATAAAATGAAATTATATCATCTTTAGACACAAAATTAACTTCTACGGCATCTCCACAAATAGAAGTATGCATACCAAGATTTTCGAAAGAATTCATTGGTAAACTATCCCATTCTGCAAGAGCATTCCAACCTTCGTACCAAGTTTCATTGATATTTCCAATTTCAATTTCAGATTTTCTAATTAATGTGTGATTCTTAGTTAAATAAGTACCAAGTCCATCACTGTAAGGTGCTTCATCATCCCATCCACCATTTGGACTTGTTGTGCCAAGCCAATTTGGAGGTCGCACACCAATTTCACCCAAAATATCAATATCTATCCAGCTTCCACCGTCCAATTTCTGCAAAGAAATTGCATCATCTCCATTCCATTTAAAACATTTTGAACCTTGAACTCCATCACTATAAGAAGCATCTACCCAAAGGTCTACAATATTTCTTATCTCCTCAAAAACGCAAGTATCTTCTTCAATTCCATTTACGTCTTGCAAATCTCCAGAAACAACAAAAACACTATGTCCTCCTATGCTTCCAGTCAATAATGCAATATATTCCATTTGTTGGTCTGAATTTGTTGAACCATTTGACCAACGTATTACTCTATAATTATCATCGAGAGAAATTGCCTGATCTGTAGGATTATAAAGTTCTAAAACTTTATTATTATGAGAGCCTTCTACATATTCAGAAATAAAAATCTCGTTACACTGTGCCATTGCAAAATTATATATTAGAACGGCAAAAAATAGCGATAAAATTTTTTTCATAATTATACAAATTAAAAATTTAAAAAATAATTTTGATTAATGTTATTAAATTATCAACAAATATCATTCCTAATTTTTTAGGAAAAATAAAATATTTTATTTAATATATTACAAAATTAATTAATTTTACAAAAAAAAAAAATTATGAGAAAAGAAATAAATATTATTTTAACACCAAAACAAAGTTCTTCGGAGAAAAATATTTTGTCCTTTTTATCAAAAAAATTTCAAATTCCAGAAGATAAAATAAGTTATTTAAAAATTTTATCTCGTTCTGTAGATGCTCGTTCGAGAAATGTAAAAATAAATTTAAAAGTTTTATTCATTTATAATGAAGAAAAACCATCTATTGAAAAAGATAATTTTATTTACCAAGATGTAAAAGGCAAAGAGAAAATTATAATCGTTGGTTCTGGACCATCTGGACTTTTTGCTGCTGATTGAAGAAAGACGTAAAGATATTAGAGATATTTATCGTATAAGGAAAATTAATGAAAATTCGAATTATTCTTTCGGCGAAGGAGGAGCAGGAACTTTTTCAGATGGAAAATTATTTACTCGTTCTAAAAAACGAGGAGATGTAAAAAATATATTAAAAATACTTGCTTTTCACGGAGCAAAAGAAAATATTTTATATGAAAGTAAAGCACACATTGGAACAGATAAGTTGCCAAAAATTATTGAAAATATAAGAAAAAGTATTTTAAATGCCAATGGAGAAATTCATTTTAATACAAAATTAGAAGATTTTATTATAGAAAAAGAGCTCATAAAAAAAGTAAAAACGAAAAATACTTTAAATGATGAAATAAAATATTTTACAGGAAAATATTTTATTTTAGCAACTGGACATTCAGCAAGAGATATTTATAATTTATTATATAAAAAAAATATCTTATTAGAAGAGAAAAGTTTTTCTGTTGGAGTTCGTGTTGAACATTCTCAAAATTTAATTGATAGCATTCAATATCATACAAAAAAAAGAGAGGAGTTTATTCTTTTTGTATGTGTCCTGGTGGGTCTATTGTTCCTGCTTTTACAGAAAATAATCAAATTGTTTTAAATGGAATGTCGCCTTCTAATAGAAATTCTAAATATGCTAACTCTGGAATAGTTGTGGAAGTTAAGAGTGAAGATTTGAAAAATTATAAAAAATTTGGTGTTCTCGCTGGCATGAAATTTCAAGAAGATTTAGAAAAATTGGCTTTTGAAGAATCAAATAAATCTATGGATGTACCAGCCCAAAGAATGCTCGATTTTACAAGAAATAAAAAATCTAAATCTTTACACAAAACTTCTTATTTTCTTGGATTAACATCCTCCGAAATGCATTTATGGTTGCCAGAAAATATTCGTATATCTTTGCAAAAAGCATTCATAGAATTTAATAAGAAGATGAAAAATTTTCTTACAAATGAAGCAATTATTCTCGGTGTAGAAACGAGAACTTCTTCGCCAATTAGAATTCCACGAGATAAAAAAACTTTACAACATTTGCAAATAAAAAATTTATTTCCTTGTGGTGAAGGTGCAGGTTATTCTGGAGGAATAGTTTCGTCCGCAATAGATGGACAACGTTGTTCAGAAAGTATAAACTTATTAATAAATAAATAAATTCATAAAAAATTGGCGTTTTTTTGAAAAAATTTTTTTTTAAATTTAAAATTAATTTTTGAAAATCTCAAAAAAATGGGTTTTTTTGGAGAAGTTTTTTTTGAAATTATTTTAATAAAAATTGTTTTTTTATTAAAAAAAATAAATATTTATTTTAAAAAAATTATAAAAATGCAAATTATAGATGGTAGAGCAGTTTCTAATGAAATAAAAAAAGAAATTGCAAAAGATTTAAAAATATTTATCGATGCAGGTGGGAAAGTTCCTCATCTTACTGTAATTATAGTTGGAAATGATGGCGGAAGTCAGACTTATGTTTCTCACAAAATAAAGGCTTGTAAAAAACTTGGTTTTCAATCAACAAAAATTCAATTTGATGAAAAAATTACAGAAAAAGAGCTTTTAGAAAAAATTAAGGAAATTAATAAAGATGATAATGTAGATGGTCTTCTTGTACAATTGCCTTTACCGAAACAAATTTCTGAGATGAAAGTTATAGAAACAATAATTCCGGAAAAAGATGTCGATGGTTTTCATCCTTTGAATATTGGTAAAATGCTCTTAGGTTTACCAACTTATTTATCTGCAACTCCGTATGGAATTATTGAATTATTAAAGCGTTATAAAATAAAAACTTCCGGAAAGAATTGTGTTATTCTTGGCAGAAGTAATATTGTTGGTACGCCTATGAGTGTTTTGATGTCTCGCAAAAGCGAAATTGGAAACTCTACGGTTACGCTTTGTCATTCAAGAACAAAAAACATAAAAGAGATAACAAAAAAAGCGGATATTATTATTGTTGCCTTAGGTTCTCCTGAATTTTTAAAAGCAGATTTTGTAAAAGATGGTGCTGTTGTAATTGATGTTGGAACAACAAGAATAAAATCTGACAAAACAAAATCTGGATGGAAATTAAAAGGTGATGTAAAATTCGACGAAGTCGCTGAAAAATGTAGTTTTATAACTCCAGTTCCCGGCGGAGTTGGACCTATGACTATAGTTTCGCTTTTAAAAAATACTTTGAAAGCAGCGAAATTAAATTTTAAAAAATAAATTTTTATAATAAAAAAGCATTTTTGGAAAAAATTTTTTCCAAAAATGGTATTTTTAATTGTTTTTTTTAATAATATTTTTTAAAAACTTAACTGTTTTCTTTTGATTTAATTTTCCATAAGTTTCTTCTCCTATCATCATCACAGGTGCTAATGAACAGCATCCCAAACAAGCAACTGATTCTAAAGTAAATAAACCATTTTCTGTTGTTTCGCCGTCATTAATTTTTAAAAAATCTTTTATTGCATCGGTAATTTCTACCGCATCCTGAACGTGGCACGCTGTTCCGTGACAAACTTTAATTATATGTTTTCCAACTGGATTTAATCTAAATTGTGAATAAAAAGTTGCAACTCCATACAATTCGCTTAAACTATGTCCTAAATCTTTGGAAATTTTATAAAATACAATGTCTGGAATGTATTTATAAATTTCCTGAGTTTTTTGCAAAACAGGAATTAGATTTCCTTTTTTGTTTTTATATTTCTCAATTATTGGATTTAATAGATTTAAATCTATATTTTCGTTTTTTTTCTGAGAAACTTTTTTATTTAAAATTTTTTTTATTCTCATAAAATTTTATATTTTTATAAAAAATTTTTTTTGTAAAAAAAGCATTTTTTTTTATAAAAAAAATTTTTTTATAAATACAAAATTTGTTCAAATTTTGTATAAAATTATTAATAATTTAATTATGGAAAATAAAAAAAAATATATACTTTATATAGGTGAAGATAAAAAAGTTTTAGAAGTTTTAAAGCAATCAGAAAATTATCAAATAGAAAATATCACAAATGGTTTTTTATTTGACATATGGACAAGAAAAAAAATAATCCCATATATTATAATTTCAGAGATGAAACTTAAAGGGATTAATGGAATTTTGCTTCACAAAGAAATTCAAAAATATGATAATTTTTCTTCTGTTCCTTTTATTCTTTTATATCAAAATTATACACACGACCAGAAATTACAAGCTTTATATCTCGGTATAGATGATATTTATAAAAAACCTCATTTTTTAAAAATATAAAAGAAAAAAAAATAGAATATTATGTGCCAATTGGAAAAAGAATTTTTGACATTGTTTTTTCTTTAATTCTTTTAATTTTTTTATCGCCAGTTCTTTTAATAACTATAATAATGTTAAAATTAGAATCAAAAGGAGAGGTTTTTTACAGTGCTAATCGTGTTGGTCAAGCTTATAATATATTTCCTTTGTATAAATTTCGTTCTATGTTTGTTGGTGCAGATGCGAAATTAAAAAATTTAATGCATTTAAATCAATATTCACAAAATGAAAAAAATTCTGATGAAAATTCAGGTGAATTTGTATATATAGATAATTGTCCAAGATGTGCAGATTTAGGACATCCTTGTTCTCCTGTTTTAAAGCAAGACAAAAATAAAGAAATTTGTGAGTATCAATTTCGCAAAGCAAAAAGGAAAAAACAAGAAGAAGCTTTTGTGAAAATTAAAAATGACCCGAGAGTTACAAAAGTAGGACATTTTATAAGAAAAACGAGCGAGTAAACGTTTTGAAGCACCAGCAGGTTTAACTGGACTTTGGCAAGTAAAAAAACGTGGTAAACCAGATATGTACACGCAAGAAAGAAAAGAATTAGATAATGAATATGCTGAAAATTATTCTTTTATGATGGATTTTAAAATATTCTTTTTGACTATTCCTGCTGTATTTCAAACAGAAGAAGTTTAAAAAAAAATTTAATTTTTAAAAACATTAAAATTTTGGACGATTTTTTGAAAAAAATTTTTTTTTTGATAATTTAAAATCATTAAAATTTTGACATTTTTTGAAAAAAAAATTTTTTTGATAATTTAAAATCATTAAAATTTTGACATTTTTTGAAAAAAAAAAATTTTTTTTGATAATTTAAAATCATTAAAATTTTGACATTTTTTGAAAAAAAAATTTTTTGATAATTTAAAATCATTAAAATTTTGACATTTTTTGAAAAAAAAATTTTTTTTGATAATTTAAAATCATTAAAATTTTGACATTTTTTTGAAAAAAATCTTTTTTTGATAATTTAAAATCATTAAAATTTTGACATTTTTTTGAAAAAAAAAATTTTTTTTGATAATTTAAAATCATTAAAATTTTGACATTTTTGAAAAAAAATTTTTTTTTAAGGTTTTTAAATTATATAATTAATAGCATTTTATGTAATGTAAATATTCAATTATAAATTGAACATTTTTATTTTTTACAGATGCAAATCTTCCATATTTTTTTTTTAAATAACCATATTCACCTCTTTTTGTCATTATTCTTTTTATATCTTTTTCATTCATTAATCCTTCATTATTATAGCTTAGGAAAATATATTTTACTTTTGCATTTTGGATAATATTTTCAAAAGATTTTAAGACTTCGTTTTTTTGAGAAAATTTTGATTTTTGATGTGAATAATTTCTTAAACCTGTTTTACCTCTAAGACTTGGATTATCATATCTTGCAATTGTTTCTAACAAATGATAATTTGACGCATATTGCCTATTATTATATGGTGGGTCTAAATATAAAACATCACCTTCTATTTTTTTTATTAAAATTTCAATATCTTCATTAAAGACTTCGTTATTATATATTTTATTTTTTGTAAAATTAGCTGGACGCATTCGAAATAAATATTTTGCTGTTTTTTTTATTTTTTTTAAAAAAGCAGCATAAACACTAGCAGTGTTTGCAACTTTATCAATATTTTCAAGCAATGTTGCAAGCAAGAAATAATATTCATTATCATTTATTTTTTTTCAACTTTCCAGCTTTCAATTTTTTTTCTTATTGCATCTGCTTTTTTTCCATTTTCATCAGAAAAATACAATCGCTCAAATTCTTTTCCTCTGGTGCCGCCCATACAATAATTATTAAAAATAAAACCTTCAACAAATTTTATATTACAAAATAGTAACAAACAAAATTTGCTATTTCTCAAAATTTATATTTTTTAATTTTTTTATTTCGTCCTCTAAATTTTGGAATTTTAATATTTTATGATTTTCTATGTAATTTTTATTTAAAACAAAACTATAATATTGCTGATCATTAGAAATAATTTTATGATTATTTTTTTTAAAATGTTGTCCAACAATAGATCTTCCTGCAAATAAATCTAAAAAAGTGAAATTTTTTAATCCAACAACTTTATAAATAGAGCTTTCTAAAAATTCTAATAATGATTTTTTTGAACCTATATAATTCATAATTATTAACAATTTTTGCCCAAATCTGATTTGTATTTAAATCTAATATTTTTTCTCCTTTATTTTTTCCTCTCGTTATTGTCTTAATTGGCAAATCAATATAATTTTTTATTTTTAATTCAAACAAAAATAGATATGCATTATTTTTATTTCCAAATTTTTTTTTTGCAATATCAGTAGAAAAATTATTTTTTAAATTCATAATTTCTTATCAAAATTCTTCACAAAGAAAAAAAAATAAATTAATAAAAATTAATAAAAATTGACGTTTTTTAAAAAAAAATTAATATAAAAAAGCATTAAAAATTCGGCATTTTTTTGAAAAAATTTTTTTTTAATTTTAAAAAATAATAAAAAATTTGTTTTTTTTGAAATAAAAATATTTAAAAATTGTAAACTGAAAAAAATCAATTTACAATTTTTAAATATTTTTTTTATCTAAAATAGTAATTAAATTTCCCCAAATATTCATTTCTTTATCTAATGTTTTATTTAAATTTTTGTATTTTATATAAAAATCTTCATTTTGTTTTTCTTGTTCCTTTTCTAAACTATCTATTTTATTTTCTGATTTTTTAATTTTATTTTTTATTCTTCTAATTTCTTTTTCTTTTTCTTTGCGAGAAAAATAAATATTTTTTTGTAATGAAGTTTTATTATTTTTCTTTTTTACAATTCTATCTTTGATTTCTATTTCTCTAAGATTTTTCATCTTCTTTTTTTCTAAAAAATCATAAATTCCATTTTGATGTTGTTTGATTTTTTTATTTTTAAATTCATAAATCACTGGCGTTAAACCATTTAAAAAATCTCTATCGTGTGAAACAATTATCAAAGTTCCATTATATTTTATAAGTGCTTTTTTTAAAATTTCTTTGGAAAGCATATCTAAATGATTTGTTGGCTCATCTAAAATTAATAAATTATAAGGTTTTAATAAAAGTTTTGCAATTGCCAGACGAGAACGCTCTCCACCAGAAAGTACAGAAGTTTTTTTTTCAGCGTCTTCACCGCTAAATAAAAACGCTCCCAAAATATTTCGAATTTTTTTTCTTACTTCACCAACAGCAATATCATCAAGAGTTTGAAAAACTGTTCTATTTTTATAAAAAGAATTATCTTGGTTCTGGGCAAGATAACCAATATTTACATTATGACCAGTTTTTAAAACTCCTTCAAAATCTATTTCATTTAAAATAATCCTACTAAGAGTAGTTTTCCCTTCACCATTTCTACCAACAAAAGCAATTTTTTCTCCTCTTTCAATTATTAAATTAATATTTTCTAAAACAAGATGCTCACCATAATTTTTACTTAAATTTTTTGTCTCAATAACAACACTTCCAGATCGTGGAGCATCAATAAAATTAAAATGTAAATTTCTATTATCTACTTCATCAATTTTTATAATTTTTAATTTATTTAATTGCTTTATTCTCGACTGAACCTGAACTGATTTTGTTGATTTATAACGAAAACGCTCGATAAATTTTTTTGTGTCTTTTATCATTTTTTGCTGATTTTCATAAGCAGCTTTTTGTTGTTCACGTCTTTCTTTTCTTAAAAAAACATATTTAGAATATGGAACTTTATAATCGTGAATTTGTCCCATGGAAATTTCTAAGGTTCGTTTTGTTACGCTGTCTAAAAATTGCCTGTCATGAGAAACAAGTAAAATTGCACCGGAATAATATTTTAAAAAATCTTCTAACCATTGTATAGATTCTATATCTAAATGATTTGTCGGCTCATCAAGTAAAAGAATATCTGGATTTTTCAATAAAATTTTTGCAAGTTCTATTCGCATACGCCACCCACCGCTAAACTCTAAAGTTGGACGGTTAAAATCACTTTCTATAAAACCTAAACCTTTTAAAATTTGTTCTGTTTTTTTATCAATATTTCCACCGTCTAAAAAATTGAATCTATCATTAATACTTGTAAATTTATCTATTAATTTTAATGTTTTTGCTTCTTCTAATACTGTGCGTCCATCAACAAGAATCATTTCTTGTGGCAAATAAGCAATTTCTAAATTTTCTGATTTATTTATAAATCCAGAATTTGCTTTTCCTACTCCAGCAATAATTTTCAATAAAGTTGATTTTCCAGCTCCATTTTTGCCAACCAAGCCTATACTATCTTTTTCATTTATCAAAAAATTCAAATTGTCAAATAACTGAAAATTGCCAAAATCAACACTAATTTGGTCTATTGAAATCATATTAAATTATAAAATTTTTTTTCAAAATTATAAAAATTGTATTCTTATTAACATTTTTTTTTTATAAAAAATTTTTTTTTCAAAAAACGTCAAATTTTTTAATTTTTATTAAAAATAAATTTTTCCCAAAAACATCAAATTTTTTAATTTTTATTAAAAATAAATTTTTCCCAAAAACGTCAAATTTTTTAATTTTTATTAAAAATAAATTTTCCCAAAAACGTCAAATTTTTAATGCTTTTTATAAAAAAATTTCCATAAAAAATATTTTTTATGGAAAAACTTAGCTTTATATAGCTTAAATTTTTTCAAAAAAAATTTAAGCTACATACATTTCTCTAATTTCTTATTTTTTTGATATATTTTTTGCTAACCCAACCTTCTACTTTTGTTCTAACTTTATACCAATTATTTTCAGTTTCGATAATATCTAATTTAGTTCCCTTTTTTAAAGGGTCTGCAATTTTTTCTGCACGAGAAGAAGCATCCTCTCTAATATTAAGAACACTTGCAGTAACCTCAGCATCATAGTCTTCGTCAGAATTATCTTGCATAACATATTTCTTATAAACCCAACCAACAATTTCTGCTTTGACTTTATACCAATAACCTTTGGTTTTTAAAACAACGAATATTTAAAACACTGGTTGCTACAACTCCATTTTCTATGCCGTTAAAAACATAATTTCTTAACTCTTCCAATGGAAATCCTGGACCTGGGTCAGTTTTTCTACCCCTAGAAACTTCTTCATGACCTAATATAAATTTTATATTATAAGCCTTAGTAATTGCTTCACAAACATCAAAAACAGTATTAACTTGTGCGTCTGTATATTTTTCCCAATATAATAAACCTCCACCGTTTCTATGTCTTGCTTTCAAAACATCTTCTTTCGGAACAACTTCACCAAACCAAGTTTTATAAACTCCATCTTTTTTTGTAAGAAGTCCAAAATTATCTATTTCTATACCAATAGATAAATTATTAAATTTTCTTCTTCCACCATAATAACTACGTCCAGCATGCCAAGTTTTAATGTCAAATTCAGCCATTTGTGTTAATTTACCATCTTTACCAATTACTAAATGAGATGATGCTCTTGCTTTTGGATTAGTAAAATATTTAACAACTCTATCAGCATTTACTCCGGCTGTATAGTGAATAATTATTGTATCAGGTGTTATTTTCCCGCCAATATTTGGAGTTTTTACAAAAGACCTTATCCTATAATCTCCTGTTAATTTATCTCTTCTAACTTGCATAATTTTTATTCTATTAATTTTATAGATTTTAATTTTGTTATTATACCATTAACTTCTTCACCGGTTTCTCCGTCTATTACTAAGCCATCTTTTTCTACATAAATAATAGAAAATTTTTTTCCAATAAATTTTTTATTTGCTGTATGCCCGTCTTTAGAAATAAAATCATAAGAAATCAAAGTGTTATCAACTCTTTCTTTAAATTCAAAATTTTCATTATTTGAATTTTTCATATAAATAATTATATCTCCATCAATAGCTACAGCATCTTCAAAAATTAAATCTGCTTTTAATTTTTCTATCTCTGGCTTGCAATTAATAAAAGAAAGAACAAATAAAATTAAAAAGATTTTTAATATTTTCATACTTTAAGATATTTTTGAGTAACCCAACCTTCAACAAATACTCCAACTTTTAACCATTCATTTTCCTGGTCAATTATATCTACTTCTGTTCCTTTAGAAAGAGGATTAGCAACTTTAGATGAACCTGCTTGTGGTTTAGAGCGAATATTTAAAGTGTTCGCAGTAACAATTCCATCTGCTTCGTCGTCAGAATTATCTCTATCAACATATTCTTTAAAAATCCAACCAACAACTTCTGTTTTTACTTTTACCCAGCCGTTTTCTTCTTCAAGAATTTTTACTTCGTGACCCTTTTTTAATGGGTTAGCAACTTTATCACCGTTTGGTTTAGAACGAATATTTAATGAAGTAACATTTACTTTACTAACTTTCCCGTCTAATTTACGTTTTATATAAATTAATTTTTCTTTGCCCTTAGAAACTTTTAATAAGCTGTTTCTCATATCATCCAAAGGAAAAGCTGGACCTGGGTCTAATTTTCTTTTGGGAGCAATTTCCTCGTGTCCAAGAATATATTTTATATTATATTCATTAATTAATGTTTCACATAAGTCATAAACTGCTTGTGTACAAGCGTCTGGATATTTCATCCAAGGTTTTTTGCGTCCTCCATTTCTGTGAACTCCCCAAAAAATATCTCCTTCTGCCACAGATTTAGGATTAGTTCTATTAGCATTAAACCAAGTTACATAACCATTTCCATTAGGATTTTTAACAAGATAACCTGGATTATCTATTTCTATTCCTATAGAATATTTATTGAAACCAGTTCTATTTCCATAAGCACTACGTCCAGCATGCCAAGTCTGGGTGTTACATTTTGCAAGTTGCGTAATATCTCCATCTTTACCAACAACAAAATGAGCAGAAACTTTAGTTCTACTATTTGTTAAAACATTAACTGCAGATTTTTTTACCTCCATTAGGAGTTTGCTTATAAGATAAAATACGATTATCACCTTCTACTTTATGATCAACTATTTTCATAATAATTTCTATTTAAGGATTTTCAAATATATTTTTTTTTTTGAAATTAAAAAAAAATAAAAAATATTTATTTTTAATTTTAAAATTTAAATTAAATTTGCAACAATTATTTTTTTTAATAAAAATATATGGCAAAAAAACTAATAAATTGGACGGAAAGATATAGTGTTTTTTATGATGAAATTGATAAACAACATAAAAAACTTATTGATATGATAAATGAATTGTATGATTCATTTTCCAATGGAAAAGCAAACGAAGTTCTTGAAGAAATTCTTCTAAGAATGATAAAATACACTGATTATCATTTCAAAACAGAAGAAAAATATTTTGCAAAATATTCTTTTTCTGATGAAAAAGCACACATTAAAGAGCATGAAGAATTTGTTTTAGAAGTAAGTAAATTTTATGACGATTTTAAAAAAAAAAATTTAAATCTTAGTTATGAGGTTATGAATTTTTTAAGAACTTGGCTTTTGAAACATATTTTAGGCTCTGATAAAAAATATACTAATGAGTTTAAATTAAAAAATATTAAAGAACTTTAATTAATTTACAAATATTCAATAAATTAAAATTTATTGAATATTTGTATATTTGTAAAAAAATTGTAAATTGAGAAAAGAAAAAAAATTAAAAAGAAAAATTAAAAGATTAAAGAAAAAAATTTTTTTAAAAAAAAAAATCAGTGAAGATTTTAAAAAGTTAAAAAAAAAAAATCAAGAGATAAAATCTTTTATAATAAAATATCATATAAAAAATAAAAAAAATAAAAAAGAATTAGAAAAAAAAGCAGAAAATCAAAATATTCTTAATCAAAAACTTTTTGCACAAAGTCTTGAAATAGACCAAAGAAATTTTGAAGTTGAAGAATATGCACATGAATTAAAGTCAAAAAATGAGAAATTAAAAGAGTCTAACGAAATTATTTTAGAAAATGAAAAAGAAATTAAAAAACAATATAATAAATTAATTTTACAAAAAGAAATTATATATGAAAATCATAAATCTATAAAAGACAGCATAAATTACGCAAAAAAGATACAAAATGCGATTTTAACTTCTAAAACATTTATAGATGAAATGTTTGATAATTTTATTCTGTTTTTGCCAAAACAAACAGTAAGTGGAGATTTTTATATTTTTAGAAAAATTGGAAAATATAAAATTTTTACCATTGCTGATTGTACTGGACATGGTGTTCCCGGAGCTTTTATTACAATTTTAGGCATTAACTTTATTAACAGTATTTTAGATGAAAAAAACCTAAAAAAGCCATCAGAAATATTAGAAATTCTAAGAGAAAATTTCAAGAAACTTTTTAAGTTTTCTGAGCAAAAAGATGGAATGGATATTGTTTTTTGTATTTTTAACACTGAAACAAATATTTTGGAATTTTCCGGAGCAAATAATCCTTTAATTTTAATTCGAGATGAACAATTAATTGAATATAAAACTGTTAAAAATCCAATAGGTTTTTATTACAAAGAAAAAAAATTTATCAATTATAAAATTGAAATTAAAAAAAATGATAAAATATATTTATATTCTGATGGATTTCAAGACCAATTTGGCGGGAAAAAAAATTCTAAATTTCAATCTAAAAGATTTAAAAATTTATTATTAGATACCCATAAATTGGATATGCAAAGTCAAAAAAATAAATTGAAAGAAATTTTTTTTAATTGGAAAGGGAAAACACAACAAATTGACGATATTTTAATTGCTGGAATAAATTTTTAATTAGTAATTTTTTCAAAAAATGACGTTTTTTTTAATAATTTTATAAAAAAAATTTTTTCAAAAAATGACGTTTTTTTTAATAATTTTATAAAAAAAATTTTTTCAAAAAATAATTTTATAAAAAAAATTTTTTCAAAAAATGACGTTTTTTTTAATAATTTTATAAAAAATTTTTTTTCAAAAAATGACGTTTTTTTTAATAATTTAAAAAATTGGAATTAAAAAAAATTACTTTCGAGTAAAAAAATTATGAATATAAAAAAATATACTTTAAAAAACGGTTTAAAATTAGTTTTTCATAAAGACGAAAAAACACCTCTTGTTGCAGTAAATTTATTATATGATGTTGGTTCTAAGGACGAAAATCCAAATAAAACAGGTTTTGCACATTTATTTGAACATTTAATGTTTGGTGGATCTAAGAATATTCCAGATTATGATAATGCTCTGGAAAAAGTTGGTGCAGAAAATAATGCTTTTACAAGTAATGATTTTACAAATTATTACATAATTATTCCAAAAGAAAATCTTGAAACAGCATTTTGGTTGGAATCTGACCGCATGAAAGAATTAGATTTTTCAGAAAAAAAGTTGAAAATACAGCAAAATGTTGTAATAGAAGAGTTTAAACAAACTCATTTGAACCAACCTTACGGCGATTTATGGCTAATTTTTAGACCTTTTATTTATGAAAAACACAGCTATCGCTGGACAACAATAGGAAAAGAAATTTCTCACATAGAAAAAATAAATTTAGAAGATGTAAAAGATTTTTTCTATAAATATTACGCTCCAAATAATGCGATTTTATCTGTTGTTGGAAATTTAGATTTCGAAGAATTAAAAATTCTAACAGAAAAATGGTTTGGTGACATAGAAAAAAGAAATGTTCCATTAAGAAATTTAGAGGAAGAACCAAAACAAATAAAAGAAAAAAATTTTTCCGTAAAAAAAGATGTTCCTTACGATTTAATTTGCAAAACTTTTCACATGTGCAGAAGAGATCATAAAGATTTTCAAAAAATAGATATAATTTCTGATATTTTATCTAATGGAAAATCCTCTCGTATGTATCAAAATCTCGTTAAGGAAAAAAAAATATTTAGTAATTTAGATGCTTATGTAACTGGACATTTAGAAAATGGTTTATTTGTAATTTATGGAAACCTTATGAAAAATGTTAAAATGGAAGTTGCGGAGGCTGAAATTTGTAAAGAACTGAAAAATTTAAAAGAGAAAGAAGTTGGTGAATACGAATTGCAAAAAATAAAAAATAAATTAGAATCAAATATGCTTTTTTCACAAATAAATTTAACAGAAAAAGCAAGTATTGAAAAATATGAAAAAATTAGTGCCAAAGATATTAAAGAAACTGCAATTCAATTATTTAGAAAAGAAAATTCCAATACAATTTATTATTATGCAAAATAAATTTTATCATAATTTTTTAATACGTTTTTAAATTCAAAATTTAATTTTTAAAAAATTTTGTAAAAAAAATCCAAATTTTCATTAAAAAAATTTGGATTTTTTACATTTATATTAAAATATAATTTTTTTAAAACTTTATTGAAATTCCAATTTTCCCATTAGAAACTTGATTTCCTCCATTAAATTCTAAATTTATTGCAAATTTACTATTAAAATAATATCTCACGCCAAGTTGCGCTCCAAGTCCAAGTCCAGATGTATGATCTTCTTCATAACCATCATAATCAATATTATCATTCCAATAGTAAAAACCAACATTTAAACCAGCATATAAATCCCAATCTTTTGGTAGCTCCAATAATTTTGAAAAATGATAATTCGCATTAAAAAGAAAATTGTAAAGATCTCTATGGTAATCTTTATGTTTCCAAGTTTCATTATATCTTCTCCATCCTATCTCTCCACCCAAAGAAACTTCATTTTTGAAATAATAATCTAAACCAATATAAACAGGAATAGTGCTACCAGCAAAACCTAATCCAAGATTTAAGACTTTGCTTCCTTTTTGTGCATTTGCTGTAAAAACAAAGCCCAAAATTAAAACGATAAAAAATAATTTTTTCATAAAATTTTAATTTTTTTTAATTAATATTAATTTTTTTTTATTTATATCTAAAACAGCTATTATAGCTGTAAATCCCCAAAAAACAACAGATGCTTTATCTGTGTCGAGGAAGTTATTTAAAAAACCGTGCAAATAATAAGTTATTAAACTCAAAATAATGCAAATTGCTAACATTCTTATTTCTTTATTCTTTGAATTATTGTAAACTTTTAAAGCAGTATAAATAGTTGTGAAAATAATTCCAAGAAAAGTTAATAAACCAAAAATTCCAGATTCTGCCATAGGACCAATATATTCGCTATGAGCGTTACCTCCGTCAGCAGCATTAGTTGAAATTATTGTTTTTTCATAAGAAAATTGAAAAGGAGCATATTGAAACATATAAGTTCCGGGACCAAAACCAAAAAATGGTCTTTCTATAAACATTCTCATTGCAGAATTCCAACGGTTTATTCTTTCTAAATTAGAAGCATCAGATGAAATATTAGTCATAGATTGTATATGTTCGGCAAAATCTGTCGAAGAGTCTTGATTATTTTTTTCCAGTTCAATAAAAATTTTTGTCCAGAAAACAAATAATAATATAGAAATCGTAAAAAAAGTTATCAAAACTGTTCTAAATTTTATTTTTAATAAAATAATTATCCATATTCCCAAAGCTCCAAGTAAACTCAACCAAGCAGCACGCGTATAAGATAAAATCGTTGCAAAAGTAAAAATTATTATTAAAATAAAATTTAAAGTTTTTATTTTAAAAGAACTTTCAGAAAAAAAAGTAAAACCGATTAAAATTGGTAAAATCATTGCAAGCAAAGCTCCATAAATTGTATGGTCATTAAGAAATGGAAACATTACCCAAGCTGCTGCTTCCTGGTCTAGAAAACCAAAAGAAGCATGTCTATTTATGGTGTAAAAAATAACTATTAAAAAACCAATTATATAAAGCCAAATATATTTTTTTATGTTTCTTAAATTTGTAAATAACTGAGACGCAAGAAAATAAAAAGCCACCAGAAACCAAACTCTACCCATAAAAAATTTAAAAGAAACTAAAGGCATTGAGCTTGTTAAGCTTGTTATAAATATCCAAAAAATATTTAAATAAATAGAAATAGAAATTGGATGTTTTAATATTTTTTTATCAAATTTTTTTTCGATGGCAAGTTTTAAGAAAAATAATAACATTACACCAAATAATAAAGGTTCTGTTGGTAATGCCATATCAAAATCTAAGTTTGGAACATATTCTTTTAATGGAATAGAAAGTGGCGTAACAAAAACTATAAAGAATAAAAAATTTTTTAATGAAAATACGGAAAAAAATACTATTAAAAAAATTAATGGAATTACATTAAACCAAAAAAATTCTTGTGTAATACAAAAAGTATTTATCGCTATAAAAGTAAACGAAATTAAATATATCCAGAGATTATTTTTTAAAAAAATTTTATTTAACATTTAAATTTATTTTTTATTTTCTATAAAACCAATTGCAATTATAGAAACAAATAATGAAGATATTACCGACAAAACAACAATTAACCAACGTATTGGATAGGTTGCATCACTAAAATGTATATCATATTCTCTTCTTACAGAATCTAAATTTTCTCTTTTACTTTCTAAACTCGTAGAAATACCTTTTAATAGTTCTCCATTTTCTGCTAAATTATTTTTCAAATTTATTAATTCATTTGAAATATTTCCTTTTGCGTAATTCTTAGAAACTTGTTTTGCTTGAATATTAAAATCTAAAAGACCATAATTTTTCCTGATGTTTTTTATAGAATCCATAAATTTTTTTATATCTCTTTTTAAAATATTAATATCTCTATTAGTAATTCTTACCATCTCCCAAGATTTTTTCTGGTGTAAAAACAGTACTTTTTTATTATAAAAATAGATAATGGAATCTATTATATCACTTGCAATTTGTGGGTCTTTATCTAAAAGTTCTATTTCAACAGATTCATATTTAGTCTCTCTAAAAGTCAAATTTTCACTCAATTCTTTATTTAAATAAGTGTAAAAATAAGGGTCTTTTTCGTCTAACTCATAATGTTTTCCAAGATTAAAAGTTTTAAAAATATTATCTCTAATTTCTTGCGATTGAATAACTTGCAACATTTGTTCTGTTTCTGATTCCTCAGAATAAGTTGAAAGATTTATTGGATAAATTATCGCATTAGATTTAAATTTTGGTGTAATAAATATAGCTGATGAAAATATCACAGACAAAATAATCGAAGCAATTACTACTAAGGATAATTCTTTTTTCCATTTTTTAATTAAATTAAAAATGCTCTTATTATCAAAATATTTTTTCATAAAATTTTTAAAAATTTTTATTTTTTTTTTCAAATAAAATTAAAATGAATAATGTAAATATAAAAGTAGAAATATAAGAAATCAAAACTATCAACCAACGAATTGGATAAGATTTTTTTTCTGCTTTTACCGCTTTATTTACAATATATTTATTAGGTAATTTTTTTTCTGCATCTACTTTTGCTTCTATATATTTTCCTTTTAAAATACTCATTCTTTCTATTTCAAACAAAAGCAAATCTCTCAGATGAATGTATTCTCCCCCATAATTTGATAAAATTTCCAATTTTTCTTCTAGGTTTTTAATTGCCTTTTTATCACCTTTTGCTAATGCGTTTGCATATTCTTTATTAAAAACTTCTGCTTGAGATTCGTAATCATTAATTCCTTTTTTTCGAATTTTTTTTATTGAATCCTCTAATAAATTTATTTGAGTTTTTAAATCAAAATATTCTTTTTTTACTATTTCTAATGATGCTTTATAGCGAACTTCTTGCATATTATTAATAATAGTATCTAAAAAAGAAGAAATATCATTTGCAATATTAGAAGCAATTTCTGGAATATTATCATAAACAGTAATTTTTAAAGAATGAAAACTCGTTCTTGAAAAGGAAATTTTATCTTCAAATTCATCATTTAAATCTGTAATTGGATAATCAGAATCTATTTTATAATGTTGCATTAAATCATATTTTTTTATGATTTTATTTTTAATCTCGTTAGAATGCAAAATTTGTAAAAATTGGTCTAATTCTTCATCTTCTCCAAAGGAAGAACTTTTTTTCGTTATTACTTTATTTGATAATAAAGATTTAGAAATAGAACCCGTATGAGCGGGGAATAAAATTACAGAAGATTTGTAAAGAGGTTCTATAGTAAAAGAAATTGTAAAAGATAAAAAAATTGAAAAAAAAGAAACGACAAGAAATTGTTTCTTTTTTTTTAAAATAAAAAAAACTAAGTTTTTTGAACTAAAATTATATTCTTCTTTATCAAACATATAGAAAAATCACATTTAATTGTATTGCAAAATTCTTTTTTTTTTTTTTATAAAAAAAAATTTTTTTTTTATAAAAAAATATTAAAAGTTTTGCCTTTTTTGTAGAAAAAATTTCCTCCACAAAAAGTTCCCAAAAGCCAGAATTTTTTGTGGATTTATTCTACCAGTAATTTCCATTGAAATTTTAATTTTCTTTTCTATTATATCATAGAATCCTGAATATTTTCTACCTTCTAAATCCCAATAATTATAAGCTTCTATATAATAAATTTTAACATCTTCATCTTCTTTATCATTTATTTCTTGATTAAAAATATCAAATATTAAAATATTATTTACTTCTTTTATTTTAGTAGCTTGGAATATCAATTTCCCGTTTTGAAAAAAATCAATAGTAGAATAATTACTTTCATTTTTTTTAACAATCATTATACCTTTAGTTTCACCATCAGGAATTGGAGTAATTAAACTATCTTTAATAAAAAACGCTTTTCCATAATAATTATATGCTCCAACAATATTATCTCTAATATCTTTAATTTTAGAATAAGAAAGATGCAATATAGATAATGATGTAAATAAAAATAATATTAATAAATACTTGAAAAAATTCATATATTTCAAAAAAAAAATTTTAATAAAAATGTGAAATTTTTAGAAATCTCCTAATGTTTCTTCTAAATTATCTAATGCAATTTTTAATTCTTTATTATTTGGAGCTTTTCCATGCCATCTGTGGTCGTCTTCCATAAAATCAACACCTTTGCCCATTTTTGTTATCATAATTATTACAACTGGTTTTTGATTTCCAGTTTCTTTTTTTGCTTCATTTAAGACAGAAATTAAATCCTTCATATTATTTCCGTCCATTTCTAAAACTTTCCAACCAAAAGAGGAAAATTTATTTTTTATACTCAATAAAGGAATTACATCATCAGTATCTCCATCTATTTGCTTATGATTATTGTCAATTATGGCAATTAAATTATCTATTTTATGTGCATTTGCAAACATCGCGGCTTCCCAAATTTGCCCCTCTTGCAATTCACCGTCTCCCATAAGAGCATAAACTAAATTTTTATCGCCATCCATTTTTTTTGCTATTCCAACACCATTCGCAACAGACAAACCTTGTCCAAGAGAACCAGAAGCAATTCTAACTCCGTTCAAATTTTTATTACTCGGATGTCCTTGTAAAATTCCTCCAATTTTTCTAAAAGATTTTAATTCCTTAATTTCAAAATGTCCAGAACGAGCAAGAGCGCTATACCAAACAGGAGAAATATGTCCTATTGATAAAAAAAATGCATCTTGATCTTTTGATTTAAAATTAAAATTTTTCGCATCAATATCTAAAATATTAAAATAAAGAGCTGTCATTAAATCTGCACAACCAAGAGAACCACCAGAATGTCCAGAGTTTTGAGCATTAACCATACGCAAAACATCTCTGCGGATTTGAGTTGCTATTTTTTCTAATTTTGTAATTTCTGACATATTTTTTATAATTTTTTTTGCAATTTAAGAAAAATCTTTTATAAAAATATTATTTAATTTTTCTAAAGAAATATTTTTATGTTTTATAAAGTCATTTAGATCTTTTGCTTTAACTTTTTTCGATTTTGGAAACTTTTGTTTTCGAGAATCAACTTGACGACCATTTTTCCAAAAACGATAACAAACATGAGGTCCAGTCGCTAAACCAGTACTGCCAACATATCCAATTACATCACCTTGTTTTACATAAACACCTTTTTTAATTCCTTTTGCAAATTTACTCATATGTAAATATTGTGTTTGATAAGTTCCGCTATGTCTAATTTTTACATATCTTCCATTAGCTTTTCCGTAAGATGCTTTTGTAACTATACCATCACCTGTTGACATTATTGGAGTGCCGCGGGGAGCGCCATAATCGGTTCCAAGATGTGCTTTAATTCTTTTTAAAACAGGGTGATAACGTCGTTTAGAATAGCCAGAAGTTACAGTACCAAATTTTAATGGAGCTTTTAAAAAAGGCTTTTTTAAACTTAAACCTTCTTCATCAAAAAAACTTTCTATTCCGTCTTGCAAATAAGAAAAAGCAAAAAAGTCTTCTTTTTTATGTTGAAATTGTACGGTTTTAATTTCTCCAATTCCAACTACTTCATTTGTTTCTTTTAGTTGTAATTCTTCATAAATTATTTTATAATAATCACCTTTTTCCAGACGGAAAAAATCTATACTCCATGCATAAATTTCTGATAATTCTGTTGCTAATATTGTATTTAAACCTTTTGCTTTCATAGAATTCCAAAGTGAACTTTCTATAATTCCAGAAGCAGTTTTTAGAACTTTATTTGTTTTTCTTTCAAAAGTTTTTACATCTAAAGAATCTTTCAAATCGAAAATAACATATTTCGTTTTGGAAATTTCATAAACAAAATGCTTTAATTCTTTCTCGTCATTGGAAGTAAAAAAACTATAATTTCTACCAATTCTCATCGTTCGTAAATCAAAAACACCTTTGCATTTTTCTACTATCTTATCTATAGTATTTACAGAAATACCTTTTTTTGATAAAATTATAGATAAATTTTCTCTTTTTTTTATTTTTTCATTTTCTATCTCGAAATCACTTTTATTAAATCCATATTTTTTTAATGTAAAATCTTCTTTAAAAACAGGAAAACTTTCTTCTCCTATAATTTTCGCTTTTTCAGATGGAATTTTAAAAAGTAAAATAAAAATTATAAAAATATTAAATAAACTTTTTTTCATTATTTTATAAATTTGTGTAAAAATTATAATAAATAAATTCAATTTTTAAACCAAAAACAATTTTTTAATTTCAATAATCTTATTATTTTTTTATAATAAAAAAATTTTTTGATAAATCTGTGTGTTTTTTACATAAATTTAATAAATTATTGCATAAGTTAAATACAATAATTTATCAAATAAAAATTAAATTTTTGAATTTACAATTTCTAAAATTTCTTTTTCTAAATTTATAGTTTTTTCTTCTATAATTTTTCCTTCTTTTAAGATTTTATTTGCAAAATCTTTATCATTCAAATCAGAAGAATTAATTTTTACATTCAAAAATGCTCCCATCACAGCAGAACGCATTGCAAGAGCACCAACACCTGCATCACTTACAGAGTTCGGATTTCCCATTTCTGCCATAACTTTTATCATTTCCATAGCTTCATAAGAAAGTTTCATAACTTTAAAAGGTATTTCTATTGCATATTTTGTTGCTTTTTGTATCTCATTATTACGAACATTTTTTTCTTCGTCTGTATTTTTTGGCAAACTAAAAGCGTCCATAATTTTGTTGAAAGCATTTGTGTCTTCATCAACCATTTTTAACAATTCATTTTTATAGAATTGTCCATTTTCTGCCCACTTAGAATAAAATTCCCATTTGTCGTCCCATCCTCTTTTGTGAGAAGCTAAATTCGCAACCATCGTTCCAAGTGCAACTCCAAGACTTCCAATATATGCAGAAATAGAACCACCACCAGGAGCAGCTGATTCAGAAGCTGTTTCATTAACAAATTCTTCAAGATTCATAGAGATTAATGGATTCTTTTTATCCTTATCAAGTATGTACTCTATGATTTTTTCCTCTGGTTTAAACTCTTTTAATTCGTCCAGACCAAGCGATTTTACAGCAATTTTTATTATTTCACTTTCTGAAATTCCAAGAGAACGCTTTTGCTTTTGTAAAAAATATTTTCCAGCATCCATCATCGCTTTTAATGGAATCAAACCAACTAACTCCGAACCAGTAACTCTAATTCCTCGTTCTTGTGCTTTTTTACAAGCTGCATCGAAAGCAATATGAACCGGAGTAACTTTAATATCTGTTAAATTAATAGATATTTGTGTTATTCCATATTCTTCTATAAACCAGCCGATTGCTTTTGTTTTTTTCAAAATACCCTGAGTTCTGAGAGCTTTACCATTTTCATCTCTTATGATTTTACCCAAAATAGAATCATTTTCTCTTTTTATTCTTCCTGCTTCTCTTAAATCAAAAGCGACAGCATTTGCTCGTCTTGTTGAAGTTGTATTCAAATTTATATTATAAGCCACAAGAAAATTTCTCGCTCCTATTGCTGTTGCTCCGGATTTTTCTACTTTTTCGTTATATTTTGATGAACCAAAATCTGGTTTCATTTTTATATCGGCAAGTTTTTCACTTAATTTTTCATATTCGCCAGAACGACAATAAGCTAAATTTTTTCTTTCTTTTTCGAAAGATGCTTCTTCATAACAGTAAATAGGAATTTCTAATTCTTCACCAACTCTTTTAGCTAATTTACGTGCATACTTTACCGTTTCTTCCATAGAAATATTTGCAACCGGAACAAATGGACAAACATCAGTCGCTCCCATACGTGGATGTTTTCCTTTGTGTTTACTCATATCTATCAACTCAGAAGCCTTTTTTATTAATAATTTCATCAGTTATTTTGTTGATAATTTTCATATCATTACCTTCACTGAAATTAGGAACACATTCTATTAATTGTTTGCTCATAATATTTTTTTTATAAAATTTCTCAAAATTAAAAAAAATTTCTTTTTTTTCAAAAAAACAAAAAAAATTTTAATATCTTTATTTAAAATAAAAAAAATGAAATTTTATAAAAAAAATTTTTTTTTGATTTTAATTGTTTTTTTATTAAAAAAAATTATATGAAAAAAATTAATACTTCAGTTTTGTTCGTTGAAGATGAAAAAATCGTAAGAAATGCAATTTCTGAGATGTTAAGAAGAAGAGTAGAAAATTTATTTGTTGCAGAAAATGGAAAAGAAGGTTTAGAATCTTTCAAAAAAAATAAAGCGGAAATTATTATAACAGACATAAATATGCCTATAATTGATGGATTAGAGATGTTAAAAAAAATAAAAATTATAAATCCAAAATCCAAGACAATAGTTATGTCGGCACATAGTGAAGTGAAATATTTTTTGAAAGCAATAGAAATCGGAGTAGATGGTTTTTTAATTAAACCTATAAATCGCAAAAAATTATTTTCGGTTTATTTCAGTCAGAATTAGATGCAATTATGATTTATGATTCAAAAACTTTTAAATTTTTAAACACAAATCCATCTGCAACAGAACTTTATAAATATACGAAAGAGGAATTTCTTAATATAAAAATTACAGATATTTTCGCACAAAAAGAAGATATTTCAGAAAATAGAATAAAAATTGCAAAATCTTTACAAGGTAAAAATTATATTTTTTGGCATAAAAAAAAGAACGGCGAGATTTTTCCTGTTGATGCAAGTTTAAGTACTTATTTTATAAATGAGAAAAAAGTTATAAGTATAGTTGTCAGAGACAAAAGTAAAGAAATAAAATATCAACAAATTTTAATTAAGTCTAAAAAAATAGCAGAAGATTCGGCAAAGTCAAAAAGTGAATTTCTTGCAAATATGAGCCATGAAATTAGAACTCCTATGAATGGAATTATTGGAATGACTGATTTATTAAAAGAAACAAAATTAGACAAAAAACAAGATGAACTATTAGAAATTATTGATACTTCCGCAAGAAATTTATTGACAATTATTAATGATATTTTAGACTTTTCTAAAATAGAAGCAAGACAAATCGAGTTAGAAAAAATTGATTTTAATTTACAAAATGTTATTAGTGATACCGTTCAATTGTTAAAAATTAAAGCGAATAATAAAAACCTAAAATTAGATTTTAAAATAAATTCAGATGTTCCGGAATTTATAAATGGAGACCCAATTAGGTTAAAGCAAATTATTATTAACTTGACAAATAATGCAATTAAATTTACAGAAAAAGGTGGTGTAAATATATTTTTTAAAAAATTAAAAAACGAGAATAAAAAAATCACTTTTTTATGTGAAGTAAAAGATACTGGAATTGGTATTTCTGAGGAAATAAAAAGTAAATTGTTTAAAGTTTTTTCTCAGGCGAATGCTTCTATTTCACGAAAACACGGTGGAACTGGTCTTGGTTTAGCAATTTCAAAGCAATTGACAGAATTAATGGACGGAGAAATCGGTGTAAATAGTAAAATTGGTAAAGGTTCTAATTTTTGGTTCACTTGTGTTTTAAATGAAAAAACAAATTCCGAAAAACCAAAAATTAAAAAGAAAATTGAAAATAATTTACAAAAAAATAAATTTAAAATTTTACTTGCGGAAGATAATATTATAAATCAAAAAGTTGCCATTTTGAATTTGAAAAAATTAGGACACGAAATAGAACTTGCAGAAAATGGAAAAATTGCAATAGAAAAGTTCAAAAAAAGTAAATATGATTTAGTTTTGATGGATATTCAAATGCCAGAAATGGACGGAATAGAAGCAACAAATAAAATAAGAAATTTTGAAAAAATAAATAAATTAGAAAAAACAAAAATTTTCGCAATGACAGCGAATGCTTTAAAAGGACACAGGGAATTTTTATTGTCTTGTGGAATGGACGATTATATATCTAAACCTTTTAGATATACGGATCTAATAAAATTATTAAATTTTTAAAATATTTTTTAAAAATATGATAAAATTTCAGTTATCAAGATGATTATGTTGATGATGGTGTAGATTTTTCTATGCAAAAATTTTTCCTAGAAAAAATGAAGAAATTTGCTGAGCATTTTAATAAAAAAAATAATGTTCATGCTCATATAAATTTTACCGGAGGCGAACCTTTTTTAAAAAAAGATTTTCTTCATTTGTTAAACGAAACAAATGAAAAAAGAATTTTCACTTATGGAATTCTTTCGAATGGTTATTTGTTATCAGAAAAAAAACTTTTATTATTAAAAAAATTAAAACCAAAATTCATTCAAATTAGTCTGGAAGGAGGAAAGGAAATGAACGATTATATTCGTGGAAAAGGCAGTTTTGAAAAAATTACAAAAGCATTAAAAACATATTCAAAATTAAAAATCAATGTAATAATTTCATTTACAGCAAATTCGAATAATTATAAAGAATTTCCAGAAGTTGTAAGAATTGCAAGAAAATATAAAGTTTTAAATGTGTGGACTGACAGATATTTACCTCAGAATAAATCTGATAACTTAACTATGAACAACAAACAAACGAAAGAATTTTTTGAAATAATTTTGAAAGAGCAGAAGAAAATTAAATTTTATTTTTTTTCACATACCAAAGTTGTTTCAAATCGTGCTTTGCAATTTTTGGTTTGTGGAGGAATGCCTTACCGATGTTCTGCCGGAGATACATTAATGGCATTTATGCCGAATGGAGATATTTTTCCTTGCAGAAGATTGCCAATAAAAGTTGGAAATTTGAAAAAAGATAATTTGATAGAAGTTTATAAAAATAATATTTTCTTAAAAAAATTAAGAAATTATAAAAAATTCGCAAAGAACTGTCATAATTGTCATTATAAAATCACTTGTAACGGTGGATTAAGATGTCTTGCTTACGCTAAATATAAAAACATTGATAAAAAAGACCCTAATTGTTGGATATTTGAAAAATTAAAAAAAATTAAAATTTTGGACGTTTTTTGAAAAAAATTTTTTTTATTTTGAAATTTAAAAATATTAAAATTTTGGACGATTTTTGAAAAAATTTTTTTTTATTTTGAAATTAAAAAAAATTAAAATTTTGGGCGATTTTTTGAAAAAAATATTTTAACATAACATTGGAGGTTTCTTTTTTAACCTCCAATGTTTCGACATCAAATTTTGGACGAATTTTGAAAATAAATTTTTTATTTTGAAATTTAAAAATATTAAAATTTTGGGCGATTTTTTGAAAAAAATTTTTTATTTTGAAATTCAAAAATATTAAAATTTTGGGCGATTTTTTATTGAAAATTTTTTAACATTGGAGGTTTCTTTTTTAACCTCCAATGTTTGTTTTAATTTAAAATTTTGGACGATTTTTGAAAAAATTATTTTTTATTTCAATTTAAAATCATTAAAATTTTGGTCGAATTTTGAAAATTATTTTTTTTAAATTATAAAAATCACAACCTGCGCCTGTGTGGTGTTTTCACTGCAGATTACTAAATTTAAATATTAAAATTTTGGTCAAATTATGTCGAAACATTGGTGTTAAAAAGAAACCTCCAATTTTGTATTTTTTAATTAAAAATTAAAAAAAATTTTTTTTTAAATTCGTCCAAAATTTTAATCTTTTTTAATTGAAATTATATTTTTTTTTCAAATTCACCAAAAATTTTAATATTTAATAATTGTGCGGTGAAAAGACCACAAGCACAGAAAAACATTTTTTTTAATCTAAAAAATATTGTTTTTGGTGTAATGTTTGATAAACATTGTCATAATTTAATTATAACTTATTTATTGTTTATATAAAAAATATATCATTTAAAATGAGAAATTATTTGAAAATTTTAATCTTTATTTTTTTATTATCTATTATGTTATCTAGTTGTTTTGTTTTTAACTCTGTAAAACATGTAATTAATCAAGAATTAACCATTAATTCTAATAAAAAACAATATTTTACAATAGGAAAAAAAAACTGGATACTACTGAATGTAGAAATTAATAAAGAGGGAAAACAAACAATGCTTTTAGATACAAAAGCACCAGGTGTTCTTTTTAGAAAAGCAAAACCATGGATAGATACATTACCTTTTTTATTTGAAACTAAAGGTTTATTTAATCCAAGAGTTGCAGGAGGAGAAAAAATAAAGAGAGAAGTTGTTAGGATTGATACTGCATCTTGTAAATTATTTTCCACAAAAAATTGGCCAATAAGTTTGATAAGTATGGATTTGGTTTGTAGTGATATTATAGGTATAGTTGGAGGAGATTTTTTTTCAATGGAAGAATCAAAATTAGAAATCAATTTTGATGATAAGTATTTATCTGTCATCGATAGCATACCTACGAATTTTACAGAAATAAAATCTAACTTTAGTTTAATTAAAGCAGGAGTTGATATATATTTAACTATCAATGGTATAGAATATTTATTTGGTTTAGACACAGGGTTTAATGGTTCTATGTTTTTTAATCCTAAAAAAAACGATGGATCAGAAAAATATCTAAAACATAAGGTATCTACTTATGGTGCTATGGCACTAGTAGCTGGTGGTATCATTAATGATACAGTTCATACAAAAATTGCAGATAAAATTTATTTTGATGATAATCATTATGTAGAAAATTTAGAAGTTAAATTAACGAATGGAAGAATACAAAATTTAATTGGTATAGATTTTATCAAGCATTATAATTGGCTTATAGATTATGGAAATGAAAAAGTTTATATTCAAAAACGTAAAATAAAACCAGAACCTGAATCGCCATTGTTTTATAGAGATATTTTAGGTTGTACATTTACATACAAATCAGATACTATTACGGTTAATTTATTATCTGTAGATGGAAGAGCAGAAAAAGCTGGTTTATTATTAGGAGATGAAATTTTATCTTTTAATGGAGTAAATATTTTAGACATTCCAATGTGTGAAAGATCAAGTAAAGCAATAAAAATATTAAAACAAAAAGATAAAGTTGTTTTAAAAGTAAAACGTAATGATAAAATATTAGATATAGAAATTTAGAATTATCCAAACATTAATTTTTGAGATCTTAGTCAATCCTGCGCCTATGCGGTGTTTTCTCCACATCTATTTTTAGATTAAAAAAATATTAAAATTTTGGACGATTTTTGAAAAAAAATTTTTTTTAATTTTGAAACTAAAAAATATTAAAATTTTGGATGAATTATGAAAAAAAATTTTTATATTTTGAAATTAAAAAATATTAAAATTTTGGACGATTTTTTGAAAAAAATTTTTTTATTTTGAAAATTAAAAATATTAAAATTTTGGACGATTTTTGAAAAAAAAATTTTTTTATTTTAAAATTCAAAATTTTAGGCGTTTTTTGAAAAAAAAAAATTTTTTTTCGTTAAAAATTAAAAATTTTATAAATTTGTATAAAAAATAATAATGATTAAGGAACAGGAAATAAAAAAACATTTGTCTGAAGACATAAAAAAAATTATGAATCTTCCCATTAATAAAAAAAATTATTTTGCTTTTCAAGAGGTAATAAAAGATTTACGTCCAAAAAATTGTATGGTAAAATTTGGTTGGGAATCTGGAACTGCTATAAATTTTACACTTGTTTATAAAAAAAATGGCTCTGGTGACCCTTATGACGAATTTATAAAAGGCATAAATGATAAAGCTCATGCTTATTATTTTATAATGGGTTTAAACCCTAATATTTTTCATTTTAACCAGATAACTGTTGCCCACATTGAAGATTATTTAATATTAAAGTTTAATTTGAAACGCAATGAATAAAAAACGAATATGTGAAAAATGTGGGAAAGAACATTATTGTGATGCACACCATATTTTACCAAAAGGCATTTTTGGGGAAGATGGAGATATTGCTTATTTATGTAAAAACTGCCATGATGAATATCATAGAGTGCTTGGGCATAAATTTTTACGAAAGAAAAATAAACAATCTATGGAATTTTATATATATAAATATTATCGTTGGTTTGTTGGGTTTTCAATAATTATAGGATTATTCATATTTGCTAAATATTTTATTTGAAATACATTAAAATTTTGGACGAATTTTGAAAAAA
The DNA here is from genome assembly GCA_002084355.1 of Bacteroidetes bacterium 4572_128. Lineage (GTDB taxonomy): Bacteria > Bacteroidota > Bacteroidia > Bacteroidales > 4572-128 > 4572-128. The sequence continues at coordinate 34,369 of NBLL01000025.1, forward strand.
AATTTTTTTTAATTTAAATTTTAAAAATATTAAAATTTTGGACGATTTTTTATTAAAAATTTTTTAACATTGGAGGTTTCTTTTTTAACACCAATGTTTTCGACATCAAATTTTGGACGATTTTTGAAAAAAAATTTTTTTATTTTGAAATTCAAAAATATTAAAATTTTGGGCGATTTTTTGAAAAAAAATTTTTATATTTTGAAATTAAAAATTGTTAAAATTTTGGACGTTTTTTTGGAAAAAAATTTTTTTTTCAAATAATTAAAAAAAATGTAATTTTGAAAAAGTTTAAAAAATTTAAAAATGATTAGTATAGAATTATCATATAAAACAGAAAAACGATTAAAACAAATATTACTTGTCCAAAGTAATAAAGACAAATTTTTTAGGAAAATTATAGATTTTCAAATAGATGAATTAAAACTTGGTTTATATAATATAAAAAAAGATTTAGATGAATTTGAAAAAAAATATTTAATAGATACGAAATTATTTTATAAAAAATTTCAAGCAGGAGAAATAGACGACAAAGATGATTTTATGATTTGGGCAGGAATTTATGAAATGTTTTTAAGAGATAAACAAATTTTAGAAAAATTAAAATGGTAAAAAAATATTTTTCAAATCTTGAAGATAAAATATCTTTATTTCAAAATATTATAAATGAATATTCTATCACAAAAAAATATTATAACAATTATAAAGCTTATATATCCGGCAGTATAATTTTTAAAAATAATAGCAAATTATTTTTTACGGAAGTAAAAGATACTGAATTTTATAGAAAAGATAAATATAGTTATCATTATATGAATTCAGAAAATGAGCTGATCTTCAGATATGATAATGCCTATCATCATCCTGAAATAAAAACATTTCCGCATCATAAACATACAAAAAATGCAATTGAAGAAAGTAGTGAACCAGAAATAGATAATATATTGTTTGAAATTAAAACACAAAATCAGTTATAAGATATAAAAATATTAAAATTTTGGACGAATTTTGAAAAAAAATTTTTTTTATTTTGAAATTAAAAAATATTAAAATTTTGGACGATTTTTGAAAAAAATTTTTTAACATTTCGACATCAAATTTTGGACGATTTTTGAAAAAAAATTTTTTTTATTTTGAAATAAAAAAAATATTAAAATTTTGGACGATTTTTGAAAAAAAATTTTTTTTATTTTAAAATTCAAAATTTTGGGCGATTTTGAAAAAAAATTTTTTTTTATTTTGAAATTAAAAAATATTAAAATTTTGGACGATTTTTGAAAAAAAATTTTTTTTATTTTGAAATTAAAAAATATTAAAATTTTGGACGATTTTTGAAAAAAAATTTTTTTGAAACCTCCAATGTTGTATTTTTTAAAATTTTAAAATTTTGGTCGTTTTTTTGAAAAAATTTTTTTCAATTTTGAAATTAAAAATATTAAATTTTTTTAACGTTTAAAAAAAACTGTATTTTTGTAAAAAAATAATTATGACTACTCTAAATATTCTAAAAATTATTATAGAAAATATTAAGAATAAAGAAAATGTATTAAATCAAAATATTGATTTGAAAATTATATCCAATTTCTTTAAAAAAGTAAAAACAGATAAAAATAAATTTAATTACGCCTATCTAAATTATTATCTATATAATAATATTTCTAATGAAATTGTAGCGAAAAGAAAAACAACGTCAAGAGATTTTGAAGATATTATTGCAACTATTTTTGATGGGAGTATTACAGATGAAAATAAAAGAGAAAATATTAATATAGAAAATTTCATTTTAGAGAATGAAACAATAACAGGATTTGCTATTTCTAATAAAAGAGAAAAAGCTGATATTAAAATAGGAAAAGATTATTTAGTCTCAATTAAGACCTTAATGAATTCTAATAAAGAAATTAATTTTGGTTCTTTTGAAAAAACAACTCTTTTTAGTGGCTTTCATATTGAAAGATATTTGAATGAAAGAAAAGGAATATCTGGAGAAAAAATTGGATTAGGTTCAAAAGTGCGTTTATTTAATTTATTAAAAAAAATAGAAAAAGATAATTTATTATATTCTAAATTTCAAATAAGATTTAACAAACTTATCAAATTTGTATTTGCTGATGATTTAGTTATTTTAATTAAAAATAATAAAAAAGTTGATTTATATTTTATAGAAGGTAAACAATTTATAAAATTATTGATTAATAAAAGCAATTCTCCTGAAGAACTAACTTCTATTATTAACCGCTGGGAAGGTAATTCAATTAGAATGAATAGAGTCCCTATTTTAGACAGAAAAACAAATTTCTACTTACTTTATAAAATATGTCAATAGCTACCCAAATAATGCGATTTATAAAGAATTAATCTTTGAAGAATGTAATAAAATTCTAAAAAATATTGATACAAATATTAATGATTTAATATAATTATTATGAAAGTAGTATCTTTATTTTGTGGTTGTGGTGGCTTGGATTTAGGTTTAAAACAAGCAGGTCATCAAATCATTTGGGCAAATGATTTTGACAAAGATGCCATAGAAACTTATAGAAGAAATATTTTAGAAAAAGATGAGCATTTAATTTGTAAATCTATTGTAGAAATTCCATCTAATGAAATTCCTGGTTGCGATTTAGTAGTTGGAGGTTTTCCTTGTCAAGGTTTTTCGGTAGCTAATCCTTACAGACAAGAAAAAGATAAACGAAACTTTCTATATCAAGAATTATTAAGAGTTGTAAAAAATAAACAACCTAAATTTTTTCTTGGTGAAAATGTGCAAGGAATTACAAATTTAGGAGGTTATAACAGTGTGCAGGATAAGAAAAAGAAATTAGGACGAGTTTTTAAAATGATTTTAAATGATTTTAAAAATATAGGTTATAAAATATATTGGGATATTTTAAATTCTGCAGATTATGGAGTTCCTCAGTTACGAAAAAGAATGATTATGATTGGCATTAGAAATGATATAAATTTATCTTTTGAATTTCCTAAAAAAACACATTTTCCTAAAAAAGTAAAAAATCATAGTTTACAAATTGGATTTACATTTTTATGTTCAAATGTTAAATATCATAAAACTGTTGGAGAAACAATTAATGATTTACCTTTAGAATATAGTTCAATTATTCCAAATCATCAAGGAACAAAACACAAAGTTAAAATAAATGGTTACTTAGGAAATAGACATACTTTTGTAGATAAACCATCTCCAACAATAGTTGGTAGGGGAGGAGGCACTGGTGGTCCTGTTATTTTACCACATCCTTCTCAAAAAAGAAGAATGACAGTTAGAGAAGTTGCTCGTTTACAAACATTTCCTGATGACTTTATTTTTTATGGTTCAGTTAGTTCACAATACAGACAAATTGGAAATGCAGTTCCTGTAGAATTAGCTTATATTTTAGGTGAAAAATTAAAACAAATAGAAAAAATGTTATAATTTAATTTCTTAAAAAATCAATTAAATATACTTATTTTTTTTTGACAATGTTCTAATAATGCCATTTTGAAAAAATTCTTTATTGAAAATAAAATTAAAAAATATTAAAATTTTAGACGATTTTTTGAAAAAAATTTTTTTATTTTGAGATTAAAAAATATTAAAATTTTAGACGATTTTTAAAAAAAAAATTTTTTGAAATTAAAAAATATTAAAATTTTGGACGAATTTTGAAAAAAAAAAATATTTTGAAATAATAAAAATATTAAAATTTTGGACGTTTTCTAAAAAAATTTTTTGAAATTAAAAAGTATTAAAATTTTGGACGTTTTTCGAAAAAAAATTTTTTTAACATTGGTGTTTCTTTTTTAACACCAATGTTTGTTTTAATTTAAAATTTTGGACGTTTTTCGAAAAAAAAATTTTTTATTTTGAAATTGAATAATTGTGCGGTGAAAACACCGCACTGCACATGAAAATATTTTCAATATTTATGTTTATTATTTTTGAAATTTTTATACATTTTCCCAAAATCTTTATCCTTTTGTCGTTTTTCTGCTACACTTGAAACAAAATGTTTTTTTTCTATTTCCATTTTTAGATAATTATCATAAGAAGCTTTATCTATAATTCCGTTGTCCAATGCTTCAATTATTGCACAGCCTTTTTCATGAATATGTGAACAATCTTTAAATCTACAATTCTGCGATAATTTTGTTATTTCATCATAAGTTATTTCTAATCCGTTTGATATATCCGCAATTCCGATTTCTCGCATTCCAGGGTTGTCAATTATAATTCCGCCTGTTTCCAAAACAATTAATTCTCTGTGAGTTGTAATATGCCTACCTTTTTTAGAACTAAGACTAATTGAATTAGTTTTCATTAATTCTTTATCCGAAATATTATTTAAAAGTGTTGATTTTCCAACACCTGACGAACCAAGTAAACAATAAGTTTTTCCTTTTTTAATGATAGATTTCAATTCCTTGTATCCATCTTGTGTTTCACTACTAACAGTGATTATTGATATGTTTTTAACTCGCTTTTGTAATTTCTCTAAAATTCTGTCTAAATCTTGTTTGCCTATTAAATCAACTTTACTGAGTATAATAATCGGTTCTACTTTTGAAGCATTACAAATTGTTAAATATCTCTCTATTCTGTTTATGTTAAAATCATTATCAATCGCCTGAACTATAAAGGCATAATCAATATTTGTTGCAATAATTTGTTTTTCACCAGATTTTCCTACTGCTTGTCTGTCAAGTATTGTTTTTCTCGGAAAGATGACATAAATTATTGCTTTATTTTTATCAAATTCAGAAATTGCAACCCAATCGCCAACTGCGGGAAAATCATATCTGTTTTTTGCAGAAAATCGTAAATTACCTATTATTTCAGCATCAAATTCGTTATCTATTGTTTTTACAATATATCTTTCTCTATGTTCGGATATAACTCTCCCTATCTCAAAGGAACTGAGATTTTTATTATTTTTATAATAATTTTCAAGATTTATATTATATCCTAAATTTTCTAATGTCATTTTTCTTTTCTTTTGTTATTATACGCCGTCGAATTCTTTCATATATTGAACAACACCTGTCACATTTTTCAATCCGTTTTCAACAAGTTCAAGCCCCATAAACACATTATCAGGAACTTCAAAAGGACATTTTATATTCCATCTCGTTGTAGGAACAAAACCAAATTTTGGATAATAATGTTCATGTCCTAAAACAATGACTGATTTAAACTTTAATTCTTTTGCTTTTTTTAATCCTGCATTAATTAATTTTCCGCCAATTCCTTTTTTTTGATATTTTGGTGAAACTGCCATTGGTGCGAGAGCTAAACTTTCACTTTCGTTCCTGTTGTCGTCAATTATCTTGATTTTAGTAAATAATATATGACCGATAATTTCATCGTTCAATGTTGCTACTAACGATAATTGAGGATTAAATTCATCATTTTTTCGCAGATGGTCAACGAGAACCGCTTCTTCTTTTTCTTCAAATGCAAGTATATTCAATTCATAAACTTTTGAAAAATCAGTTTCTTTTTCTTTTCTTATTTTAATTTCCATTTTTGAGTATTTTTAATTTTATTTTTTCAATTATTAATATTTTATGCTTCCGCTAATGAGCCTTAACGGATTGCTTTGTGTACCTCAATTACATCATAAAGTATTCTAATATATTTATTTTTTTTACAAAAAATACTTTACAAAAGTATAAAATAAATTAAATAAAAAAAAATGAAAATATTTTTTTTTATTTAATTTTATCGCACATTATTATTAAATTTAATATATTAAAATTTTGTGTAAATTCTGAAAAAAAATTTTTTTATTTTGAAATTAAAAAATATTAAAATTTTGGACGAATTTGAAAAAAATTTTTTTTTAATTGAAATTAAAAAATATTGAAATTTTGGACGAATTTTTTTATTAAAATTTTTTTAACATTGGTCTTTCTTTTTTAACACCAATGTTTGATGTAGAAAATTTTGGACGTTAAAAAAAAAAAAAATTGAGATTAAAAAATGTTGAAATTTTGGTCGTTTTTTTTGAAATTTTTTTTATTTGAAATTAAAAAACATTAAAATTTTGGACGAATTTGAAAAAAAATTTTTTTTTTAAATTTGAAAATTTGAAAATTTGAAAAATATTGTATTTTTTAAAAGATTAAAATTTTGGTCATTTTTTGAAAAAATTTTTTTATTATAAAAAACCATTAAAATTTCGGTGTTTTTTGGAAAAAATTTTTAAATTATAAAAAACCATTAAAAAATTGCCGTTTTTTGGAAAAATTTTTTTTTAATAAAATAATTAAAATATTTGCGTTTTTTGAAAAAATTTTTTTTTAATAATTTAATTCATTAAAATTTTGACGTTTTTTGGAAAAAATTTTTTTTAACAGTAATTTTTTTTAATTTTTTTTTAATTTTAAATTTCATAAAATTTTTTTTAATTTGTTAAAATTTTAATTTTTTTTATTTATGAAAAATATCAATGTATTAATTAATAATAAAAACTATAAGGGAAAATCTGGCGAAACGATTTTAGAACTTGCAAAGCGAAATAATATTAATATTCCTACACTTTGTAACGACGAACGTTTAGAACCTTATTCTTCTTGTTATCTTTGTGTTGTTGAAATTGACGGTGTAAAAAATTTACAAACTTCTTGTTCTACTCGCATATTAGATGGTATGAAAATTTTCACTGACAATGAAAGAATAAAAAAATCTCGCAAAGCGGCTTTGGATTTATTATTAAGTAATCATTATGCTGATTGTGTTGCTCCTTGCAAAGAAACTTGTCCCGCTGGAGTTGATGTTCAAGGATATATTTCTCTCATTGAGAAATCTTTATATAAAGAAGCAATTGCTTTGATAAAAGAAGTTAATCCGTTGCCGGCTATTTGCGGACGAGTTTGCGTTAGACCTTGTGAAGTAGCTTGCAGAAGAAATCTTACTGACAATTCTCCGGCAGGAATAGATTATATGAAGCGTTTTATTGCTGATTATGATTTGCAAAGTGAGGATTATTTTATTCCAGAAATAGAAAAATCTACCAATAAAAAAATTGCTGTAATTGGTGCTGGACCTGGCGGATTATCTTGTGCTTATTTTTTACAAAAAAAAGGTCATCAAGTTGATATTTTTGAGGCAAATTCTCATGCTGGAGGAATGTTAAGATATGGAATTCCTGAATATCGTCTTCCTAATGATATTTTGGATAAAGAAGTTGAAAGAATTAAAGAAATTGGAGTAAAAATTTTTTTTAATAAAAAACTTGGTAAGAATATTAATTATGAAGAAATCAAGCAAAATTATGATGCTACGATTTTAACTATTGGCTCACAAAAAGGAACTTTGATAGGTTGCGAAGGTGATGATGCTGAAAATGTTTTTTCTGGTATTGAATTTTTGAAAAATATGGAAATGACAGGCAAACCTATGGATTTTTCTAATAAAACAGTTGCTGTTGTCGGCGGAGGAAATACAGCTATGGACTGTTGCAGAACAGCAATGCGTTGCGGAGCAGAAAAAGTTTTTGTAATTTATAGACGTACAGAAAAAGAAATGCCTGCAAATCCTATAGAAATTCACGAATCTAAATTGGAAGGTATAGAATATTTATTTTTAACAAATCCATCGAAAGTTAATAAAGATGAAAATGGAGTTTTAAAATCTGTTACTTGCATAAAAATGGAACTTGGTGAGCCGGATAAATCTGGACGAAGAAGACCTGTTCCTATAAAAAATTCCGAGTTTGAATTAAAATTAGATTTCATACTTGCTGCAATAGGTCAGAAAACTGTTGTTGATTTTTTGGATAATGTTAATGAACATTTTGAAAATGAAGAGTTAAAAATTAACCGTTGGGGAGATATTGATGCAAATCCAAAAACTTTACAAACAGGAGTTTCATCTATTTTTGCCGCCGGAGACGGTGTAACTGGTCCAGCAACTTTGATAGAAGCCATTGCTCAGGCAAAAATTGCTTCTTTAAGTTGTCATCAATTTTTGATGAACGAGGAAATTAAAGCTGTAGAAAAAGAATTTTTATCCAAGAAAGAAAATTTTAAAAAACAAGTTTCTGATGATTATTTTGGAAAATTTGAGAGTATGAATAAAAATGAAATGCCAACTCTTGATAAAAATAATAGAGTTAATTTCAAAGAAGTTGAACTTGGTTTTGACGAAAGAACTTGTCAAAATGAAGCAAATCGTTGTTTGGAATGTGGTTGTGAATCTTATTTTACTTGCGATTTAAAAAAATATGCAACAGAATATAATGCAGAACAAAAAAGATTTGCCGGAGATTTCAAAGAATATGAGATTGATAATTCGCATCCGTTTATAGAAATTGATAATAATAAATGTATTTTATGTGCAAAATGTGTACGCATTTGTCGTGATCTTGTTGGGGCAAATGCTCTTGGACTTGTAAAAAGAGGTTTTGATACTTTCATTGCTCCAAGTATGGAAAATTCTCTCATCGAAACAAATTGCGAATCTTGTGGAATGTGCATTTCTGTTTGTCCGACTGCAGCGATAATAGAAAATGTAAATTTCAAAATTTCACCTATAAAAATGGACAGTTTTGAAACAATTTCTAATTATGGAAGTATTGGCGAAAAAATCAAAGTTCATTACAAAAATGATTTTGTTTTCAAAGTTACAGGTGAAAAAGGTTTAATAAATAAAGATGGAAATATAGGCAAATTTGATAAATTTGGTTATGATTTTTATAATTCTTCACAACGAATTACCAAGCCTTTACAAAAAGTAAATGGTGAATTTAAAGAAATTTCTTTTGAGAAAGCGTATCAGATTATTAAAGAAAAAATCAATCAAGTTAAACCTGATGAAAATATGTTTTTTGCGGGTGCAAGACTGACGAATGAAGAAATTTATTTAATTCAAAAATTTGCAAGAGTTGGCGTAAAAACAAATAATATTTCTAATTTTCATTATTTGAACAGAGGCGATTATAAATTAAATACTTTGGCAAATACGCCTTTTGAAGAGATCAAACAAGCGAGTAAAATTTATGTTTTGGGTGCTGAATTAAGTCAAGATTACCAAACTGTTGGCTTTATGGTTCACAATGCAAAAGTGCAAAATGAAATTTCTGTTGATTTGATTACGACCAAAGAAGATAGTAAAATGCTTCATAAAGTTGATAATATTTTAAATGTAAAATCTTATTATCATTTTATAAAAGCTGTTAATTATTATTTCATAGAAAATAACTTACAAAATCAATTTTTCATAGATGGAAATTGTCAAAATTTTGCATATTACAAAGAAAAATTATTAGTAGAAAATTTTGATAATTTAGTAAATCTTTCTGGTTTAGATAAAAAGCAAATTATTGATTTTGCCAATGCTTACAATCGTGAAATGAATGTGATAATTATTTTTTCTGAAAAGGAAGTTTCTTCTAATGCTTCTAAGGAATTATTTAATTTAGCGATAATTTTGGGTAAATTAGGAAAAACGGCAAGTGGTTTAATTTCTTTAAAAGAGAAAAATAATGCTCAGGGATTATTTGATATGGGTGCATTTACAGATTTTAGTGTTGGTTGTCAGTCTGTTTTTGATAAGATGTTTACGGAGCAATCTAAAAAAGTTTGGGAAGTAGAGCATTTACCAAAGAAAATAATTAAAGACCAATGCAAATTACTTGCTGATGGAGAAATTAAAAATACTTTTATTTTTGGTGAAGACCCTATAGCTTGTGCGGTAAATAAAGATACTGTAAAAGCTGTTTTTAGCAAAATGGATTTTATAGTTGTTCAAGATTATTTTTTGACTGAAACGGCATTGGTTTCTGATTTGGTTTTACCTGCGTCATTTCCTGCGGAAACAGGCGGAAGTTTTACGAATACGCAAAAAGTTATTCAGACTTTTGAAAAAGCATTAAGCTCAAAATTGGAAAAAACAAATCCAGAGCAATTAATAGATTTATTAAAGATATTTGGCAATGAGCAAATTAATGATTTAAGCGATGTTTATAATAGCTACATGCTACTATATGACAAGTTGTAAAAATCAAAAAAAAATATCTATTACAAAAATTGAAGATGAAGTGAAAATTACAATTCCATGCACTGGTGTAAAATATAATTCTGAAGAAGGATTTATCAGGGCAACTGGAATTGGTGAAAGTATGGATATTACAATGGCTAAGAGAATGGCAAGAAGTAATGCTCTTGAGGAATTGGCATCAAAAATTAACACTAAAGTCTTAGGATTAATTGATGATTACTTCATTAGTAGAAAACAAAATATGAATGAAGACCTCAGAAAATCGTATCAAGGTTTAGTATCTAATGAAATAGATGCTCAAATCTCTGATTATAGAACAATATGTGAAGAATATACAAAAACAAAATCAAAGAATTATAAAGCTTATTATTGTTTTGAAATACCTATTGAAAGTGTTACAAATCCACTATATAAAAGAATGCAGGATAAAGAGCAACTGAAAATAGATTATGACTATGAAAAATTTAAAGAGGAATTTAAAAAAAGGTTAAAGAAGGAATAAAAAATGCTTTTTTATAAAAAAAATCTAATATTTATACTTCTATTTTCACTAATTGCCTATCCTATATATTCTCAAAAAATTTATATAGGAAAAGGCGTTGCATATTATAAAAAACATAAAGATGAGAATAAAGCAAGAAATGAAGCGGAGTAGTACAATCTTTTGACCTTAAAATTGCAAAAGAAAGCTCATCAAAAATAAGAAAAAAAAAACGAGTGAAGGTTTTTGGAAAATAGTTTTACTTCAAACTCAATAAAAGGTTTAGTTCAAGCAACATCAACGCCAGAAATAGAAGAAGGGAAAATTGGCAGAAAAAAATTTTTTAAGGCAACTGGAAAATACACAATTAAACCAGAAAATTTTAAACTTACTTTAAATGAATTTATATCTTATACAGGAAATACAATAAATATTTATTTTGCAAAAAATCAAACACCATGTAATGAACATATTTATGATTATCTAAGCGAACATCTAAATAAAGAAAATAAAAATTTTACGGTTTCAAGTGAATATAAATTCATTGCGATACAAGTAAGTAATAAGCAGAATTATTTAACAATAGATGTTTATATTAAAAAAATACTTGAAAAAAGAAATTGGCTAATACTATCTGATGAAGAAATAGAAATAAAAAAATATAAAACGTATAATATTAAACTATCTAAAAATGAAAGTTGTGATAATTTAGTGATAAGATTAACAAAAACTAATGGTATATTTGATGAAATACTTTCTGATATAAATAAAAAATGTATTATTGAATTATTTTCAAAATTATAATATTATGAAATTAAAAATTTTAAGTTTACTCTTTGGAATTTTAATTGTCTCTCAATTACATTCTCAAGAGATTAATAATGTTAATCTCCTAAAAATGGGTAATAATATTACGGTAAGATATGATTTACAATGCAAAAAAGGATTTAGTTGCACTGTAAAAGCAAGTTTATACAAAGAAAATGACTATTACCCAATAGAATTTTTTGGTGGAAAAACTAAAAATGATATTGGAAAAGGTGTAAAAGGAGGTACTGGAAAATATTTTACTTGGGAAGTTCCTTCAGACGTATTTGCTGAGACACCTAAATGCAAGTTAGAAATAGAAGAAGTTTACCCATCAAGATTTTATCAAATAGGTTTTACTGCTATTGGTGGTCGCATTGGTATAAGTACTCTTTTAAAAGTTTTTCCGTATAAAATATTATCTTTGCATTTACAATGAAAAAAGTCAATCATTTATCAAAAAAAGACCAAAAATTTCTTAACAATTTATATCATTATGATAAAAAAAGAAGTTAAGACTTCGCAGTCATATACTTCTTTTATCATACAAAGGCATTTCAATCAATGACTTAATTAAAATATTCAATTTAGATTTTGACACAGTCAGTGATTTAATCTTGCTTATAATAAAACTGGAATATCTGCTTTATATGATAAACCAAGAAGTGGTCGTCCTGCTTCTCTTTCTGCACAATATGCTCAAGATTATATATTGGAAAAAATTGCAAAAGAAATTTATTTAAAGATGAAAAGCAAGGTAAAATTGATTTATATTTTTTTGATGAAACTTCTTTTAACTTAGTACCAAAAATTCCTTACGCTTGGATTAAAATAAATGATAATATTGAATTGCCAAGTTCTAAAAGCAAGAGTATCAGTGTATTAGGATTTTTAAATCGAAATAACAAATTAATATCTTATACTATTGAAGGCAATGTAAATTCCGATCTTGTTATATCATGTTTTGATGATTTTTCAAAAGATTTAACAAAAAAAACAGTTTAATTCAAGTAAGAAATTTAAAAATAAAATCCCCGAATGGATGGCTAATAATTTATTTATTTACAAATACCAACATATTCTCCAGAACTAAATATGATTGAAATTTTATGGAGATTTATAAAATACAAATGGATAAATTTTAATACGGAAAAACTTTAGAATGACTACTTAGCTACTAAAGATTTAGGTTTTCTTTTTGATATAGGAGTAAAACCTGAAGATGGATTATATCAGGATAAATTAAATGAGTATAATAGATTTGGAACTGACTATAGTAATAAATTAAAAAGTTCAGATTTATATATGCTATGCAGTATGCCAATATCACTGTACGAAAATTTAAAAAATATTAATGAAGATGATAAAATGAATTTTTATTCAATACAATTATATCCTACAATGGGTATTTATATTCCTCGTGAATTTAAAGCTGAAGGGACTGAAAAAAATCCCACCTTTTCTTATCCATATTCTGACGGAATTTTCACGTATGGTGGCGGTATTTCAATTTGTTTACATGGGTTTACATTTCATTTAGATATACTATTTAGAGATTTTGAAGATAAGAGAACAACATTCGTTAAAGGTGGAATTGGAGTTACTTTACATAGTGGATTATAATAAGCTTTTAAGTTTATAGTTTAATCCTTGCGCCTGTGCGGTGTTTTCTCCGCACAATTATTCATATAAATTTATAGCCCAACACAAGATTTATAATATTTTTAAATAAAATATTATAAATCTTGGCGTTTTTTGAAAAAATTTTTTATTAATTTCAAAATAAAAAATCGTAAAATTTCGGACGATTTTTGAAAAAAAAATTTTTTTAACATTGGAGGTTTCTTTTTTAACCTCCAATGTTTGTTCTAAATGTTGTTTTTATTAAAAATGTTAAAATTTTGGACGTTTTTTTGAAAAATTTTTTTTTAAATTTCGAAATTTAAAGATGTTAAAATTTTGGACCACATATGCGTCAAGCGTCCACGCCATAGCCGTCAGTCTAAGGACTTAAATTATTGATTTTAAGGCAATTATAATTCTTTTTTTTGATATAAAAAATAATATTTTAT
>NBLL01000026.1 GCA_002084355.1 Bacteroidetes bacterium 4572_128
GAAAAAATATTTTTATGAATTACAATTTTAAAATTGTAATTCATAAAAAATTTAATATGATTTCGCAAATAAAACTCTTTGTTTTGACGGTTTACCAGAGTAAATACATTTTCCTTCTTCTATATTATTTTCCAAAGGAATACATCTAATAGTAGCTTTTGTTTCTTGTTTTATTTTTTCTTCTGTTTCGACAGTTCCGTCCCAATGGGCGAGAAGAAAACCACCATTTTTATTATTTATTTTTTCTTTAAAATCTTTATAATTTTCCACTATGAAAGAATTTTCCTCTCTAAAATCAAAAGATTTTTTAAAAATATTATTTTGAATTTCCTCTAATAATTTAAAAATTACTTTTTCTACATCTTTTTGCGGATAAATTTTTTTTTCTAAAGTATCACGACGAGCAACTTCAATAGTTTCATTTTTCAAATCACGGTTTCCAATTGCCATACGAATTGGAACACCTTTTAATTCATATTCTGCAAACTTCCAACCTGGTTTATGAGTATTTCTGTCATCGAATTTTACAGTAATTCCAAGTTTTTCTAACTTACTTTTAATCTCATTTGCTTTTTCAGAAATTTTTTCCAATTGCTTTTTACCTTTATAAATAGGAATTATTACCACTTGAAAAGGAGCTAATTTTGGAGGCAAAACCAAACCATTATCATCAGAATGTGCCATAATTAAAGCACCCATTAAACGAGTTGAAACTCCCCAAGAAGTAGCCCAAACATATTCCAATTTTCCCTTTTGACTTGTAAATTTCACATCAAAAGCTTTTGCAAAATTTTGTCCAAGAAAATGCGAAGTTCCAGATTGTAAAGCTTTTCCATCTTGCATTAATGCTTCTATAGTATAAGTTTCCAAAGCTCCCGCAAAACGTTCTTTTTCAGTTTTTGTTCCTATAATTACTGGCATTGCCATATAGTTCTCTGCAAAGTCAGAATAAACATTTATCATTTTTTTTGATTCCTCTATTGCTTCTTCTTTTGTGCTGTGTGCAGTATGACCTTCTTGCCAAAGAAATTCTGCAGTTCTTAAAAATAAACGTGTTCGCATTTCCCAACGAACAACATTTGCCCATTGATTTAGCAAAAGTGGCAAATCTCTATAAGATTGTATCCATTTTTTATAAGTATGCCAAATTATAGTTTCAGAAGTCGGACGAACAATTAATTCTTCTTCTAACTTTGCCGTTTCATCAACAACAATTTTATTAGTTTTTTCATCATTCTTTAAACGATAATGAGTTACAACAGCACATTCTTTTGCAAAACCTTTTACATGATTTGCTTCTTTCGAAAAAAAAGATTTTGGTATAAACAGAGGAAAATAAGCATTAGAATGTCCAGTATCTTTGAACATTTTATCTAAAATTCCTTGCATTTTTTCCCAAATGGCAAATCCATAAGGTTTAATAACCATGCAACCACGAACAACAGAACTTTCCGCTAAATCCGCTTTTACAACTAAATCGTTATACCATTGAGAATAATTTTCTTTTCTACTTGTTAAAACTTTCCCCATTTTTTTATAAAAAAATTATATTAAAATTTTATTTCTTCATTTGTTTTAGTATCGCTGTACCTAAATTAGCTGGCGAATCCACAACAAAAATTCCACATTCTCTCATAATTTTTTTCTTTGCTTTTGCTGTATCATCGGCACCACCAATAATTGCTCCTGCATGTCCCATACGTCTTCCTTTTGGTGCGGTTTCTCCGGCAATAAATCCTACAACAGGTTTTTTATTATTTTCTTTTATCCATTTTGCTGCTTCAGCTTCCATACCTCCGCCAATTTCACCTATCATAATAATTCCTTTTGTTTCCTCATCTTCCATAAACAATTTTACTGCGTCTAAAATAGAAGTTCCAATAATTGGGTCTCCGCCAATTCCTATGCAAGTTGTTTGTCCTAAACCAACCTTAGTCACTTGATCCACTGCCTCATAAGTTAAAGTTCCAGAGCGAGATACTATGCCGACACAACCTTTTTTATGAATAAATCCAGGCATAATTCCAATTTTCGTTTCATCAGAAGTTATAATTCCCGGACAATTTGGACCTATTAAACGAACATCTTTATCAGATAAATATTCTTTTACTTTTATCATGTCGCTTGTTGGAATACCTTCAGTTATTGCAATAATTAATTTTATTCCAGAACTTGCCGCTTCCACTATCGCATCCATAGCAAAACCAGGAGGAACAAAAATAATACTAACATCAGCTTTTGTTTTTTTAACTGCTTCTTCTACAGTATTGAAAACATCTCTTTCTAAATGTTTAATGCCACCTTTTCCCGGAGTTACACCGCCAACGATATTACTTCCATATTTTATCATTTGTTTCGAATGAAATGTGCCTTCGCTTCCGGTAAAACCTTGAACTATTATCTTAGAATTTTTATTAACAAGTATACTCATAATTTTTTTATATTTTTTTACAAAAATAAATTTTTTTTTACAAAAATAAATTTATTTTTGTAAAAATTTTTATAAGATGGCAAACTTAAAAGAAATACGAACCAGAATAACATCTGTAAGTTCAACAAAAAAAATTACAAGTGCGATGAAAATGGTATCAGCAGCGAGATTAAGAAAAGCTCATGATTCTGTTACACAAATTAAACCTTTTTCAAAGAAATTATCTGAGCTTTTAATAAATCTTAGTATGGCTTTGGAAGATAAAGATGATAATCCTTATGCAAAAAAAAGAGAGATTAAAAAAGTTTTGTTAGTTATAATTGCCTCTAATAGAGGTCTTTGTGGAGCTTTTAATTCTAATGTTGTAAAAAAAACTATAGAATTAGTTAAATTCTTTCGGCAAAATCTTATAAAAAAAATATAGTTAATTCTAATCATAAAATTTTTGATAAAATAAATTTTGAGAAAATTATTCCTGACGTTAATTTCTTAATGTCAAGTTTCATAGAAGAAAAATATGATAAAATAGATATTATTTATAATAGTTTTAAAAATGCAGCGTCTCAAATTATAAAAAATGAAAATTTTCTTCCAATTTCTATAGAATTAAAAAATAAAACTATTAATAATGATTATATTTTTGAACCGAATGAAGAAGATATTATGAAAATTCTTGTGCCGAAATCCTTAAAAATACAAATATATAAATCTCTACTTGATTCTATAGCATCAGAACACGGAGCAAGAATGACCGCTATGCACAAAGCAACAGATAATGCAACAGAAATGATAAAACAACTAAAATTAAATTATAATAAAGCTAGACAAAGTATTATCACTAATGAAATTATTGAAATAGTTAGTGGAGCGGAAGCTTTGAATAATTAAAAAAAAAAATTTTTTTTTTTTAAAATAAAATTTTTAATTTAGCGTTTTTAAAATATAAATTATTATTTTTAATAAAAAAAAAATGGACGAAACTTTAAGAAAATTTAATGAGGTATCGACAAAAGCTAATGAAGCTATTGAAAACCTAAAATATATAATGAAATTTAAAGGAAGGTCGTTTAGTGCTTTCGAGGAATTTGTAGAAGAAGAAGAACATTTTGAACTAGCACTTCATGAACTGGAAGAAATAGATAAAGCAGCAGATAAGAAAGACCCTTCAA
The DNA here is from genome assembly GCA_002084355.1 of Bacteroidetes bacterium 4572_128. Lineage (GTDB taxonomy): Bacteria > Bacteroidota > Bacteroidia > Bacteroidales > 4572-128 > 4572-128. The sequence continues at coordinate 3,601 of NBLL01000026.1, forward strand.
AAGCTGAGATGGAAAGAGTAATTAAAGAAATGGAAGAAAGACACCATTATTTTGAAAAATTTAGAAAAAAGATGTATCTTTTTGCTATGCCTCAAAAATAAAATTTTTTTCATATTTTGAGTTTTTTAATACCGAGCAATTTATTTCATTGTTCGGTATTATTTTCTAAGCGATTTAAAGATTCTATGCTTTTAGAATAATTTGGTAAAATCTCCATAGCTTTTAAATAATCTCTTTTTGCATATTGTTTTTTTCCAATTTTTTCAAAACAATTTCCACGCTTATAATAGGCAGATACATAATTTTCATTAAATTTTATTGCTTTTGTAAAATTTTCAATGGCTATTTTATTTTTTTTAAGAAATTCCGAATTTATAAATCCTATGTTGAAAAATGCTTGATAATAAGTGCTGTCTATATTTTCAATAATAAAATTATATTTTCCTATTGCTTCAGAAAATTTCTTTTGATTTTGGTAAATCAAAGCTAAATTATAATTTACTTCTATGCTTTTCGGCATAATTTCCATAGCTTTTTTATAATATTCTATTGCTATTTCTGGTCTTTTTTTCATAAATAAAAAAGCAATTTTTGAAATTGCTTCATAATATTTCGGATTATTTTCTATTGCAATTTGCAAATTTTTTATTGCTTTCGTTGTATCTTTTGTTTCCTCGAAAATTATACTTTTTAAAAAATATATTTCTGCGATTTCTTTAAAATTTATTTTTTCTTTTTTTTCGCAAATTTTTTGAACTTTATTAAAAATTTTTATAGACTTCTTATAATCTTTAACATACAAATATATTTGTCCAAGTTTTAAATTTGCTTCTTTATGATTTGGATAAATTTTTATACATTTTTCTAAAATATCTTTTGATTTTCCTGATTTTCCTTTTATTAACTCATATTCAGAAAGTTCTATATAAAAATTTGCATTTAAAGAATCTAATTTTAAAGCAATATTAATGTCATTAATAGCATTATTAATTTCATTTTTTTTGAAAAACAATTTTGCGCGTTCGCTAAAAAGCAAAGAATTTTTTGGATTATTTCTGATTTTTTTTGTGATTTTTTCTATATTAGAAATTTCTTTATTCAAAGAATTCATTTTTTTTTTACTATTTTTTTCTTCAAAACAAGAAATAATAAAAAAGATTATAAATAAAAAATATGCATATTTTTTCATAAAAAAAAATTTTTCAAATTTAAAATTTTTTTTTAAAATAAAAAAACTAAAAATTTCGGACGTTTTTTTGAAAAAAAATTTTTTTTAATTATAAAATTCATTAAATTTTTGGACGTTTTTTGAAAAAAAATTTTTTTCAAAAAACGTCAAATTTTTCACGTTTTTTTTAGAAAATGTAAATTTTTTATGATTTCTTGAATTTGAAAAAAAACGTCAAAAATTTCAAATTTTTATTTGAAAAAAATAAATCAAAAAATATGTTTTTTATATGTTTGAATTTTCAAAAAAAAAATTTATTTGAAATAAAAAATTTAAAAATGAAAAAAATAATAATCTTATATTTCCTAATATTTTACGTTTTTTTTGCACATTCACAAGAATGTCAAAAAAAGTTTAAAAAAATTTTGGGTAATAAAAATTTGTCAGAAAGTGTAATTTTTTCTATTTATCAAGATAAAATGGGTTTTTTGTGGATTGGAACACAAAATGGACTTTGCAAATATGACGGTTATAATTTTACTTTTTACAAAACATATAAAAAAAAAGAAAATTCTATCTCTGGGAATTCTATAATTTGTATTTTTGAAGACAGCGAAAATAAAATGTGGGTCGGAACAGAAAACAATGGTTTAAATTATTTCGATAGAAAAAAAGAAAAATTTTACCATTTTAAGAAAAATGAAAATAAAAAAAATAATATTTCAAGTAATAGTATTTTAAGTATTAAAGAAGATAATAATGGAATTATATGGATAGGAACAAGAAACGGACTAAATTCTTTTAATAAACATCAAAAAAAATTCTCAAAATTAACAAATATTAAAGCAAAATCAATTAGGGATATTTTTATTGACGAAGAAGAAAATTTTTGGTTAGCAACAGAAAAAGGTTTGATTTTTTTGAATAAAGAAAAAAATTTAAAAAAAAATTACAATTCTACTGAAGATACAACCAGCATAAGCAATAATATTGTAAATAAAATTTTTCCTATTAATGAAGAAAAATTATTAATTACAACAAATATAGGTTTTAATATTTTTAATAAAAAAACAGAAAAATTTGAGCGTCATTATTATGATTTCAATAATTATAGAGATTCTATAAAAAGTGAAATTGTTGATGTAATAAAAGATTTATATGGTAATTTTTGGTTGGCAAGTTTTGGTGGAGGATTAATAAAATGGAACATAGAAAAAAATTATAAAGAAGTTTTTAACTTCCAACCAAACAAAAATAATGTTATAAGTAAAAATCATATTTCTTCTTTATTTTTAGATAAATCTGGTTTAATTTGGATAGGAACTTACGGAGATGGATTGAGTAAATTAGAAATAGAAGAAACAAAATTTCAAAAAACAGAGCATTTAAAAGAAGAAAAAAATTCATTGATTAGCAACGAAGTTTATGCTATTTTTCAAGACCATGAAGATAATATTTGGTATGGAACAGAAAAAGGCATAAGTATTTTTTATGAAAAAGATAAAAGATATATTAATATTAACACAAAAAATAATAAAAATCTAAAAGATAATAGTATTTACAGCTTTTTACTTGATGACGAAAAAAACATTATTGTTGCAACTGCAAGTGGATTAAATAAAATAAAATTTAAAAATGGAATTGCAGAAATAGAAAACTTAGAAATTGATGAAGAAGCTTATTTTTTATTTCAAGATAATAAAAAGAATATCTGGATAGCTGGAAATGGCTTATCTATTTTTGATAAAAAAAATCAAAAATTAAAATTCTTCGAAGATAACGAAATTCTTTCTCAACAAATTAATTATATTTTTCAATCTAAAAATGAAGATATTTTTGTTGCTACAGAAAAAGGTCTATTAGTTTTTGATAAAAATCAAGAGATAAAAGATTTAAATATTATTTCTGAAATAAATAAAAAATTTCAAAATGCTATTTATTGTATTTATGAAGATAAAAACAAAGATGGAATTTCCGATAATGTAATTTACGGAATTATTGAAGATGATGAAAATAATTTATGGATAAGTACAAATAATGGAATTTCTATAATAAAATATTCTAATAGAAAAAATGAAATTCATTTTAAAAATTTTAATACAAAAAACGGTTTACATACAAAAAGTTTTAATATAGGAGCATTTTATAAAAATAAAAATGGTCTTGTATTTTTCGGAAGCAACAAAGGTGTTTTATTTTTTAATCCAAAAAATATTAAAATAAATAATTTTATTCCGCCAGTTTTTATTACAGATTTCGAATTATTTTTTGAAAAAGTTGAAATTTCTGATAATGAAGAAACGCCACTAAATGAACATATTAATTACACAAATAATTTAGTCCTTAATCATAAGCAAAATAATATTTTGTTTAGATTTTCTGCTTTAAGTTTTTATAATAACGAAAAAAATCAATTTGCTTATAAGATGGAAGGAATTGATGAAGATTGGATTTATGTTAAAAATAAACGTGAAGCAAGTTACAGACCGCTTGGACACGGAACTTATAAATTTCTTTTAAAAGCATCAAATTCTGACGGAATTTGGAACGAAAAAGGAACTTATATTGATATTTTTGTCAGTCCGCCGTGGTATCTTCGAACTTGTGCAATTAATAGAACGAACAGAAGAAGTTATGGAGCAAAAACATAAAGTAATTTTGCAATCGGAAATTTTAAATCAAGCAAATGAAGAACTTAATACGTCTAATGAAGAGCTAAATGCAACATTAGAAAATTTGAAAAAAACTCAAAGTCAATTGGTTTCTTCTGAAAAAATGGCTTCTCTTGGACAATTAACTGCCGGAGTAGCTCACGAAATTAATAATCCTATAAATTTTATTAGCGGAAATATTTCGCCTTTAAAAAAAGATATTGGAGATCTTTTAAAAATTATAAAAGAATATGAAATAATAATAGAAGAGCAAGATTTACAAGAAAATTTCGAAGAAATAGAAGAACTAAAAGAAGACTTAGATTATGAATATTTATTAGAAGAGATAAAAAATCTTTTAAACGGAATGGAAGTAGGAACAAAAAGAACAACAGAAATTGTTAGAGGTTTACAGAATTTTTCTCGTTTAGATGAAGACGATATGAAGTTAATTAACATTAATGAAGGAATAGAATCTACTTTATTGATTTTGAAAAATCAAATTAAAAATAGAATAGAAATTGTAAAAACTCTTGGTGAAATTCCAGATATTTATTGTTATCCAGGAAAAATAAATCAAGTTTTTATGAATATTTTAACTAATGCAATACCACAGGAATAGGAATGCCACAATCTGTAAAAGAAAGAATTTTCGAACCTTTTTTTACAACTAAAGATATTGGAAAAGGAACTGGTCTTGGTTTATCTATTTCTTTTGGGATAGTAGAAAATCATAAAGGAAAAATTATTGTTAATAGTGAAATTGGAAAAGGTACAGAATTTTTAATAAAATTACCTATTAAATAAATAATTAAAAAAAATATATTAATTTTACAAAAAATTTTTTAAGAATTTAAAATGTTAAAAATAGATAGCAATTTAAAATATAAAATAAAAGATATTAATTTATCTGATTTTGGTAGAAAAGAAATAGGACTTGCAGAAGCAGAAATGCCTGGTTTAATGTCTTTACGAGAAAAATATAAAGACGAAAAACCTTTAAAAGGGGCGAATATTATGGGTTCACTTCATATGACTATACAAACTGCCGTTTTAATAGAAACTCTTGTTGAACTTGGAGCAAATGTTAGATGGGCAAGTTGTAATATTTTTTCTACGCAAGAGCACGCTGCTGCTGCCATAGCAAAATCTGGTGTTCCAGTGTTTGCTTGGAAAGGCGAAACTTTAGAAGAATATTGGTGGTGTACAGAACAGGCTTTAACTTTTCCAAACGGCAAATTAGTTGATTTAATAGTTGATGATGGTTGTGATGCTACATTTATGGTTCATCTTGGGAAAAAAGCAGAAGAAAATGCTGATTTCTTAAATGAAGAAAATCTGCCAGAAGATGAAAGAGAATTATTTGCTCGTCTAAAAAATGGTTTAAGTTTGGACAAAACAAAATGGACAAAAATTGCTAATAATATCAAAGGTACTTCTGAAGAAACAACAACTGGCGTTCATAGGTTGTATCAAATGATGGAGAAAAATGAATTATTATTTCCTGCCATTAATGTAAATGATTCGGTTACAAAATCAAAATTTGATAATTTATATGGTTGTAGAGAATCGCTTGCAGACGGAATAAAAAGAGCAACAGATATTATGTTAGCGGGAAAAATTGTTGTTGTTTGTGGTTATGGTGATGTTGGAAAAGGTTGTGCTAGATCTATGGCTTCTTATGGAGCGAGAGTTATCGTTACAGAAATAGACCCGATTTGTGCTTTGCAAGCGGCTATGGAAGGTTTTGAAGTAAAAACTACCGAAGAGGCTCTTGACGAGGGAAATATTTATGTAACAACTACCGGAAATAAAGATGTAATTACTGCTGAACATATGACAAAAATGAACGATAAAGCAATAGTTTGTAATATCGGACATTTTGACAATGAAATTCAAGTTGAAAAATTAGAAAAAATCAACGGCATAAAAAGAATAAATATTAAACCACAAGTTGATCAATATGTTTTTCCAGATGGACATTCAATAATTTTACTTGCTGAAGGTCGTCTTGTAAATCTTGGTTGTGCTACCGGACATCCATCTTTTGTAATGAGTAATTCTTTTACAAATCAGACACTTGCACAAATAGATCTATGGAAAAAAGATTATGAAATTGGTGTTTATCGTCTCCCAAAATATCTTGACGAAGAAGTTGCTCGTTTACATTTAGAACATATAGGAGTTAAATTGACAAAATTGACAAAAGAACAAGCTGATTATATTGGAATTAATGTAGAAGGACCATATAAACAAGAACATTACAGATATTAAAAATTAAAAAAATTTTTTATTGAAAATAAATTTATTTCCAATAAAAAATTTTTTTAATTTTTTAATAATTTAGAAAATAAAAAAAAATTTTTTTGAAATAGTCCAAAGTTTCAATATTTTTTAATTTAAAAAATAAATTTTTTTTTTAAATCGCCCAAAATTTTAATGCTTTTTATATTTCAAATAAAAAAAAAATTCAAATTCGTCCAAAATTTTAATGTTTTCTTTTGAAAAATTAAAAAAAAATTCAAAGATACAAACCCAAAAAATTACCTGTTTTTTTGAAAAAATTTTTTATAAATTATAAATTCGTAAAAAATTGATGTTTTTTGAAAATTTTTTATAAACTCGTAAAATTTCGGCGTTTTTTGGAAAAAATTATTTTCAATAAATTTTTTCAATATACAAACCCAAAAAATTGGCATTTTTTAAAAAACATGAAAATTTTGTCGTTTTTTTTAAAAAAAAATTAAAATTATTATAAAAATAAATGTTGTTTTTTTTATTATAAAATAAAAAAATTTTGCTTCTTTTGAAAAATTTTTTTCAAAATTAAAAAACATAAAATTTTAGACAATTTTGAAAGAATTTTTAATTTTGAATAAATTATCAAATAAAATTTATTAATACAAATTATTATGAATAAAAATTTCATTTTTTTTATATTATTTTATTTTTCTTTTATTTGCTCAGAAGCACAAGAAAAAGATACTTTAGATTATCTTGAAATGTCTTTAGAGCAATTAATGCAAATTAAAATAACTACTGCTTCCAGAGTGTCTCAAAAAGCAACAGACGCACCAGCAACAGTTTATGTTGTAACAGAAAATCAAATTAAATTTCGTGGTTATTCTTGTTTATCTGATTTATTGGAAGATATTCCACAGATAGAAATTCAAAAAAAATCTATATCACAAAGTTCTAATATTTTTACCGTTAATGGTATTTTTGGATCTGAAAAATTTATTGTTTTAATGGACGGAATAAGAATAAACTCTTCAACTGGAACGAAACATACAATACATGAAAGCTATAGTTTGATAAATGCAAAACAAGTTGAAGTTATACTTGGACCAGCTTCTTCTTTATATGGTGCAGATGCTTTTACCGGAGTAATTAATATTATTACAAAAAGAGGCGATGAAAATAAAAATTTACATTTATCTGCTTCCTACGGCTCTTTTAATTCTTTTAACTCTGCATTTGTCTATGGTCTTGGAAATGATGAAATTTCTTTTTCTCTAACAGGAAAAATTTACCATTCTGACGAGCCTTATTTTCCAGACATTTATAAAGAAGAATATAAATGGTATAATGATAATTATAAACCAAAAGGCGAGATGTTAATGTTTGGTGATACTGTTATTTTACCAATAAAAGAATGGAAAACTCCAACAAATTCATATTTTGTACACGCAAAACTTAATGTTAAAGATTTTGAAATAGGATATTCTAGAAATTATGAATCTCATAGTAATTCCTTTGGTTCTTCGCCAAGCATTTATGTTTATTCAGATGAAACAATTTATAATACGCATATAGAATCTTTTTATGCAAAATATAACTTTTTATCTGAGGATGAAAGACTTCATATAAACACAGAAATGTCTACTCAGGAATTTAAAGTTTACCCAGAATCTCAATTTTTAAATCAATATGCCAGTTATTTACCAGCTTATAAATATGAGAACAATAAAGTAATAAAATTAGAGGAACAAATTGATTATAAAATAAGTGATGATTTTTTATTACTTGCTGGATTTTCTATTGAAGATATAAATTCTTTACCAAAAACAAGTGACCTGCCTTTTGAATACAATGAAAATTTATCCAGTGCAGAGCAATTAATTTATTATCCCAGCACAAACATCATAGATAAAGACAGTAATGATCTAACAATTTACCAAGATTTTCACAATATAAAATATAGAAATTTTGGCTCATATTTTCAAGTTCAAAAAAAAATTTTAAATAATATTACATTATCAGCAGGACTCAGATATGATTATAATAGTCGTTATAATTATTCTATAAATCCTCGTTTAGGTTTAGTTTATTCAAAAAATAAAATTATTTTTAAATTGCTTTATGGAAGTGCTTATCTAGCGCCTTCACCTTATAAATCTTATCAGCATTATGGTTCTTTTTCTCTTGTAAGAGACGATGTAACAAATGAAATTACTGGTTTAGCAAGTGGTTTTTGGCATTTGCCAAATCAAAATTTAGAAGCGGAAAAACGTCAATCTTATGAATTTTATACACTTTATCAGATTAACTCTGGAATAGCATTTTCTGTAAATGGATATTTTAGTAAAATAGAAAACCTAATAGATTCTGAAGGTTTTTCAAATGAAGTTTTTCATGGAATAAATGTTGATTTTGTAAGTAAATCTGTAAATAAAGGTGATGCAGAAACTTATGGTTTTACAGCAAAATTAGATATTAAAAACAAAATTTCAGAATATATCTCTATAGATTGTTTTAGTGCATATTCTTTTTCTGACGGAAATATAAATGATAATCCATTGATTTTTAATACGAAAAATACTTTAAAAACTGGAATTGGAATAAATTTCAAAAATAAATTCTCTATTTTTACAAAAATACTTTATCGCTCAAAAAGTCATTATAGAAAATCTAATAGCGAAAAAGAAACAACAAACGACGCATTTACTTGTATAAATTTATATACAAAATATAAATTTTATGATAATGACAAGTTATCCACATCTTTATTTTTAAAAATTGATAATCTTTTAAATTCTAAATTTTATAATGCTGGTTATGAGGGTCTTGCAAAAACGCCTCAAGATCCAATAAAAATTATGATGGGAATTAATTTAGATTTTTAATTTTTTTTGATTTTATTTTTAAATTTTTTTTATTTTAAATTATTAAAAAAAATGCCGATTTTTGAAAAAAATTTTATAATTTATAAACATTAAAATTTTGCCGTTTTTTTGAAAAATTTTTTTTTAAATTAAAAAATTCATTAAAAAATTGACGTTTTTTGGAAAAAATTTTTTTTTAAATTAAAAAATTCATTAAAAAATTGACGTTTTTTGGAAAAAAATTTTTTTAAATTAAAAAATTCATTAAAAAATTGACGTTTTTTTGAAAAAAAATTTTTTTTAAATTAAAAAATTCATTAAAAAATTGACGTTTTTTTGAAAAAAATTTTTTTTTAAATTAAAAAATTCATTAAAAAATTGCCGTTTTTTTGAAAAATTTTTTTTTTAAATTATAAAATTCATTAAAAAATTGACGTTTTTTTGAAAAAAAATTTTTTTTAAATTAAAAAATTCATTAAAAAATTGACGTTTTTTTGAAAAAAATTTTTTTTAAATTAAAAAATTCATTAAAAAATTGACGTTTTTTGAAAAAAATTTTTTTTTTAAATTATAAAATTCATTAAAAAATTGACGTTTTTTTGAAAAAATTTTTTTTTTAATGATTTAAAAAACATTGAAAATTTGCCGTTTTTGTCAAAAAAAAATTTTTTTAATTTTAAAAAAATTGACGTTTTTTGATTTTTTATTAATTTAAAATTAAAAAAATAATTTTTTATAAAAAAAACATATATTTGTATTTACATATTTAGATATGTAAATTTAAAATTATTTTTAAATTTGAATCAAATTTATGACATTTTAAAATTATGAAAACGTCAAGAAGAGATTTTATAAAAATATCATCTTTAAGTTTAGGCGGAATTTTAGCCATAAATCCACTAATAAATATGGCAATGGATTCCGACAATAATTTGCAAGATGATGATAAAATAAAACGGTTTCCAACTTATTGTGAAGTTTGTTTCTGGAAGTGTGCCGGTTGGGTACACACAAAAAACGACAAAATTTGGAAAATCACAGGAAATAAAGAAGACCAACATAGCAATGGTAGATTTTGTCCACGCGGCACCGGAGGTTTAGGAATGTATTACGATAAAGATAGATTGAAAAAACCTTTAAAAAGAATTGAAGAAAACGGAAAACAAATATTCGTAGAAATAACTTGGGACGAAGCTTTTGATTTTATTGCTGAGAAATTGCAAAAAATTAAAAAGAAATATGGAGCAGAATGTGTTGCATTATTTACTCACGGGTCTGGTGGTAAATTTTGGGGACATTTACTAAAAGCTTATGGTTCAACAAATATTTCTGCACCATCTTATTCTCAGTGTAGAGGTCCACGTGAAGCAGGTTTTATTGCAACTTATGGGAAAGGCATAGGTTCACCAGAACCACTGGACATAAAAAATACTAAATGCATGGTTTTAATCGGTTCGCATCTGGGAGAAAATATGCACAATGGTCAAGTGCAAGAAATGTCTCAAGCTTTAGAAAAAGGTGCTTCTTTAATTACTGTTGATCCACGTTATTCTACTGTTGCAAGTAAATCAAAATTTTGGCTTCCGATAAAACCTGCGACAGACATTGCATTATTACTCGCTTGGATACACGAAATTATTTATAAAGAATATTATGATAAAAAATATGTAGAAAAATATACCTATGGATTTGAAGATTTAAAAGTTCATGTTAAAAACTTCACTCCAGAATGGGCTTACGGTAAAACAACCATAAAACCCGATATAATTAGAAAAACAGCAAAAGAGATGTCAAATGCTTCTCCATCTGTAATTATTAATCCTGGTCGTCATGTTACTTGGTATGGAGATGACACACAAAGATTAAGATGTGTTGCCATTTTAAATGCTTTACTTGGCTCTTACGGGAAAAAAGGAGGAATTTATTCTCCAGAGAAATATAAAGTTCCAAAATTTCCTTCTAAGAAATATATCAAACCAAAAAGAAATTGGAGACAAGCTTTTCCTGGAAAATTTAAACTTGCTAAGTTAGTTTTGGCTTCAGGAATTTGCGACGCAACAATTCCAACAGCAGAAAGAGATTGTTCTTTTAAAGCATGGATAGTGAATGGTACGAATTTAATTACTACTTTGCCAAATCAAGCGAATACTTTAAAAGCTATAAAAAGTTTAGAATTGCTTGTTGTTATTGATACTATGCCTGCAGAAATTACTGGATATGCAGATATTATTCTTCCGGAATGTACATATTTAGAGCGCTATGATATGTTGCGAGTAGCAAAACATAGGAAACCAGCCATTGCTTTACGTATGCCAGCAACAGAACCTTTGTATGATTCAAAACCAGGATGGTGGATGGCAAGAGAACTCGGCTTAAAAATGGGTTTAAAAGAATATTTTAAATATGAAAATATTACTGAATTATTAGAATGGCAATTGAAAAAAATAGGCTCATCTCTGGAAGAGATGAAAAAAATTGGTGTTAAAACTTTCGAAAGAAAAGAGCCTTTATTTTATGGAGAAGATGAAGATATAGAATTTAATACAAACACTGGAAAAATAGAATTATATTCTACTGTCATTGAAGAAATTGGTTTTGATCCAATGCCAAAATATCTTGCACATCCAGAGCCAGAAGAAGGTTTTTATAGGTTAAATTATGGTCGCGCTCCTATGCACACTTTTGGCAGAACAGCAAATAATCCGAATTTATTTGATTTAATGGAAGAAAATAAAATATGGGTAAATCCGAAAGTAGCAAAAGAATGGGATTTAAAAACAGGTCAGGAAGTTTGGTTAAAAAATCAAGACGGAGTAATTGGCTCTAATTCCATAAAAGTTAGAGTTACCGAAAGAATAAGATGGGATTCAGTTTATCTTGTTCACGGTTTCGGAAGTACAAGTGATAAATTAAGTAGAGCGTATAAAAAAGGTTTAAGTGATTCAGAATTAATAACAAATATTATGATGGACCCAATTATGGGTGGTACCGGAATGCGTGGAAATTTTGTAACTTTTCTTTTAAAAGAACCAAAAAACAATAAGTCATGAGATATGCAATGGTCATAGACACTATTAGAAATAGAAATTCGTTCAGAACGATGTAATCATTGTACTAATTCTCCTTGTGTACGTTGTTGTCCTACTGGTGCCAGTCATTATGAAAAAGGAGGAATAGTAAAAGTTACTCATAATCAATGTATAGGTTGTAGTGCTTGCATACAATCTTGTCCTTATGATGCTCGCTACACACATCCAGAAGGTTGGGTTGATAAATGTACTTTTTGTATTCATAGGGTAAAAAAAGGTTTAAAAACTGCTTGTGTTTCGGTTTGTCCAACTAATTGTATGTATTTTGGAGATTTAGATGATGAAAATAGTGAAGTTTCTAAACTGTTAATAAAAAGGAAATTTAAAGTTCTTGCTGCTGAAGCAGGCACAAAACCAAATGTTTTTTATCTAATTTAAATTTAAAAAAAATGAAAGAAGAAATTATTGTAAGTGGTAGGTTAAATGATAAAATAGACCCTATTTTAAGTGCTTGGCATTCTGAGATTCCTATATATTTATTTCTCGGAGGACTTGCAGCAGGTTTGTTATTTTTTGCGGCTTTATTTTTCATTTTAGGAAAAGAAAAAGAATATTCTACATCTGTAAAATTTGCACCTTTTATTGCTCCTTTGGGAATTAGTGTTGGATTAATTGCTCTTTTGTTAGATTTAACTAATCCATTGTATTTCTGGAAGTTATACACTTCTTTTAGGATAGAATCTCCTATGTCTTGGGGAGCTTGGGTTTTGATGTTTGTGACTCCTTTATCTATGATATGGTGTTTGATTTATTTAAAAGAATTTTTTGGATTATTTGGCGAAAAATTTAAAAAAACATCTGATTTAATTTTTGATATTAAGATAGTAAATCTTACAATTGAAATTGCAAAAAAGCAACAAAAAGTTATTGCTTGGATACTTTTACTATCTTCTGTTATTTTGGGTGTTTACACGGGAATTTTATTATCCGCATTTAATGCAAGACCACTTTGGAACACTTCTATTTTAGGACCATTATTTCTTGTTTCTGGATTTTCCACAGCAGCAGCAAGTATTATTTGGATAACTAAGGATCATAAGGAAAAAATTTTATTTAGTAAAATTGATTTAGTATTAATATTAGTAGAATTATTTTTAATTGTACATTTATTTATGGGATTTCTCGCAAGTTCACAAGCACAAATAGATGCCGCAAATTTATTTCTCGGTGGAGAATTTACCATTTCATTTTGGTTGTTTGTAGTGATTTTAGGTCTAATTTTACCTGCATTTTTAGAAACTCTCGAATTAAAAGGTTTTAAAATTCCTGTTGCAATTCCAGTTTTACTGGTTTTAATTGGAGGTTTAATTTTTCGTTTTGTGATGGTTGAAGCAGGACAAGTTTCTAATTATATTTATTAAAATATCCCACGATTTACATCGTGGGATAAAATCTTTTTCAAAAAAAACACCAAAATTTCTATATTTTGAAAAAAAATTTTTTTTTTCAAAAAGCGCCAAAATTTTATAATTTTAAATTATAAAAAAAAATCTTCTCAAAAAATGCCAATTTTTTAATCTTTATTTAAAAAATTTTTTCCAAAAAACGCCAAAATTTTAATATTTTTAATTTCAAAAAAATTAAAAATTTTGTCTTTTTTTTTTTAATAAATAAACATTTATAATTTTCAATAAATTTAAATCATATTTTTTTTTAGATAAAATATTTTTATTTACAAAAAAATTAATTAAGCAATTTTTTTTTTAATAAATTAAATTTAATAATTTCATTATTAAAAAATATTTTTATGATAATAAATTTTTTTGAAAATTTAGATATTTACTCTTGGGAAATAATCACTTTATTAATTTTTGCTGGTTTTTGCGTTGGAATTATTAACACTCTTGCTGGAAGTGGTTCTATAATTTCTTATTATTTATTTATGTTATTAGGACTTCCAGCTGGAGTTGCTAATGGAACTTTTCGTTTAGGAGTGATTTTTCAAACTCTCGCTGCGGCAATTAATTATAAAAAGCAAAAAGTTTTAGATATAAAAAAATCATTAATTTTATCTATTCCAATAACTTTAGGCTCTATGCTGGGAGCAGAAATTGCTGTAAATATCCGGGAAGATATTTTTGAAAAAATAGTTGGTATAATTATGTTGGTCTTGTTATTTTTTATTTTTTACAAACCAAAAAATTGGATAAATGGAAATAAAAAACGACGAGCAAAAAAGACATCTTTTTTAGAGATTTTAATATTTTTTTGCATAGGAATTTATGGAGGATTTATTCATATTGGTGTTGGAATTTTTTTACTTGCTGCTTTGGTTTTATATTCTGGTTATGACCTTGTTAAAGCAAATGCTATAAAAATAACAGTCGTTTTTATTTATACTCCTTTTGCTATAAGTGTTTTTATTTTTAATGATAAAATTTCTTATTTTATCGGTCTAATTGCAGCCATTGGAAATATTTTTGGAGGAATAATTGCCTCATATTTTGCAGTAAATTTTGGAGCAAAATTTATTCAATTATTTTTGGTTATTGTGATAATATTATTCGTAATGAAATTATTTTTATTTTAAATTATTTAAAAAAATATCATTTTTTTTTGTAAAAACTTTTAAATCTTTTTTTGCAAAAGAATTTTTTATTTCTTCTATTTTAATATTTTCTAATTTTTTATGCTTTATGGTTTCCGGATTAAAATAAACAAATGCAAAATCAGATTCTTGCATAGTATTTTTGTAAAATTTAAGAAAATTTTTACTCAAACTACTAAAAGTATGTAATTCCATACAAGAAACCAATTTGCGATTTCTAAATTGATTTTTTACAGCATTTACACTTGCTTTTAATTTTGACGGCGAATGTGCAAAATCCCAAAAAATATTTGTATTTTCGTTTTTTTTCAAAATTTCTAAACGCCTATTTGCTCCTCTAAAATTCTTTATTGAATTATAAAAATCTTTTTCTTTAACTCCCAAACTCATACAAATTTTTTTTGCTCCTTCGAGATTTTGCAAATTATGTTCTCCAAAAAAATGAATTGGAATTTCTTTCCCATTATAATTTAAAAAAGTCTTTTGATTTTTTATAGAAAAATTATGTGTTTTATAAGGAATTTTAGAAATTTTATTTTTTGAATTTTCAAGCATTTTTTTTAAAACTTCATCATTTTCATAGAAAAAAAGTTTTCCGTTTTTTTCAATTAAATTAATAAAAATTTCAAATTGTTTTTCATAGATTTCTAAACTCGGAAAAACATTAATATGGTCATAAGCTATTCCGCTAATTAATGCGATATGAGGACGATATAAATGAAATTTTGGTCTCCTATCTATAGAAGAAGATAAATATTCATCTCCTTCGAAGATTGCAATTTTGGATTATCATAGAAGTAATAGTTGTTTTTCCGTGACTGCCTCCTATTACGACACGAGTTTTGTTCTTTGTTTGTTCAAAAAGATATTCCGGATAAGAATAAATTTTTATATTTAATTCATTAGCTTTTTTCAACTCTGGATTATCTAAACGAGCATGCATTCCTAAAATAACTGCATCTAAATTTTTTGTTATTTTTTTTTCGTCCCATAAAATTTTCTTTGGTAAAAGACCATATTTTTTCAATCTACTTTTTGACGGTTCAAAAATTTCATCGTCAGAACCAGTTACCAAATAATTTTTCTTATGCAAAGCAATTGCTAAATTGTGCATTGCACTTCCACCAATTGCAATAAAATGAATTTTCATAATTTTGATTTAAAATAAAATTTAAAATTTCAAATAAAATCAAAAAATAATATTTTTTATTTTTTTTCAAAAAAAAAAACGAAATTTTAATGAATTTTAAAATTTAAAAAAAATTTTTCAAAAAAATGCCAAATTTTTGGACATTTTTTTGAAAAAAATTTTTTTTTAATTTCGAAATTAAAAATGTTAAAATTTTGGACGATTTTTGAAAAAATTTTTTTTTAATTTCGAAATTAAAAATGTTAAAATTTTGGACGAATTTTGAAAAAAAATTTTTTTTAATTTCGAAATTAAAAATGTTAAAATTTTGAACGAATTATGAAAAATTTTTTTTTATTTTAAAATTAAAAAATATTAAAATTTTGGACGTTTTTTTGAAAAAATTTTTTTTATTTTAAAATTAAAAAATATTAAAATTTTGGACGATTTTTGAAAAAATTTTTTTTAACATTGGTGTTTTTTTTTAACACCAATGTTTGATGTCATTAAAATCTTGGACGTTAAAAAAAATCAATAAAAATTAAAAAAATCTCATTTTTTTGAAAAAATTTTTTTAAATTTATTTCTATATTTTTTTAAAAGTTCTTTTACAGAATTAAAATCTTCCTTATAAAAAATTCCAATTCCCTGAGTGTAAGGCGAAACATCGTCATAAATTGTTGGGTCGCTTCTTGAGAAAGTTTTTAATTGTAATTTTCCATTTTTTGTCAATTTAATATTAACATTTATATCACCCATAAAATCATTTGAACTTGCATTTACGTTTTGCCCACCAACTCCCATATTTCCATTTATTGTAACCCTATCATTTAAAATTTGCGTTGAAAGTGCAAGATCAACTTCATCTTTTGTAATTTCGTCACCTGGACGATAATTTACTCCCACATCAAAATCATTATTTATTTGCGAAAGCCAATGACTTAATTGATTTGAAAGATATTCGCTTGTGGTTCTGTACATCGCAAAATCATCTGAAGAACTTTCACTTTCGTCTAAATTTGGCGTATAAAAACTTCCCATAACTAAAAGTGATAAAATTTGTTTATTAACTTCTTCCTCAGGCATAGATTTTATTTTTCCATTCAATTTTGAATCCTTAGAATTTATATCAATGGCAAAATTTATCTTTGGTTTACTTAATTTTTCCGACATCTGTAATTTACAAAAAACCTGCATACGTCTTTTATAAATGCTACTTGTATCTATTCGTGCCATAAGATTTTGCGGAGACGTTTTCAATGTATAAACAGCATTTAAATTTATGGCAGCATCGTAAGGACTTCCACTCCAAAAAATTGTTCCGCCTGGTTCAACTTCAAATTTTTTACTTGTAAAATTCATTAAATTTAATAAATAATCACCTTTTTTTATGGTGTAATCTCCATACATATTAAAATTTCCATAGCTATTTATTTCCATTTTTATATTTCCACTACCTACTCCACTCATAATTTCACCGCTTTTTTGGTTGAAAATTAATTGTACTTCTGCATCCGGAGTAACATTAATGTCAAAATTCAAATCCATTCCGAAAGCAGATGCCGGAGGAAAACTTTGGAAATTTTCATTAACAATTTTTGTTTTATTAGGATTTACAAAACTATAAAAATTATATTCACTTGCTTCAATTACAGATGAAAGAGGAACAAAAAGTTTAGTGTTTTTTTCTGTTTTTATTTCTGTATCAATAAACATATTTTCTGTATCTCCATAAATTTTCACCAAACCTGTTCCATAAGCTTGTCCATAAAATAAATCATTATCGCTTTCTTTTGTGTTTAAAAGCAAAAAATTTTTTGTTTCTAAATCAACAGAAAATTTTAAATTTTCAAAATTTTTATGACTTAAATTTCCACTAAGATATGCTAAGCCATTTTTTTCTATTTTTTTTGTATTTCGTATAACATTCCATATTTTTTGTTTTTTTGATTCTTCTTTTTTTGTCAAAATATAATTCATCGGAATGCTATCAAAAGTAATTTTTTCATTAAAAACTTTAAAATCGCCGGAAAAATTATATCTTGTTTGTAAATAATCAACAGTAAAAGTAATTTTTTCAAAATTTAAATTTCCTCGTAAATTTAAATTTTTTAAATCACCTTTCAAGTTTAATTTTGCATTTAATAAACCATCAATATTTGATAAAATTCCATCTAAATAAGGCTCTAAAATTTTCAATTTTAAATTATTAAAATTTATAGTGTCAAAATTTAAAAAATTTTTTTTTGCGAAAAAATCGCCTTTTATTTTAAAAATTTCGTTATCTTCTATTTTAGAAAACATATTTAAAAATAATTTCTCTTTTTCATTATTCCAGTTAC
Source organism: Bacteroidetes bacterium 4572_128 (assembly GCA_002084355.1). Taxonomy (GTDB): domain Bacteria; phylum Bacteroidota; class Bacteroidia; order Bacteroidales; family 4572-128; genus 4572-128. Next base: position 21,633 of record NBLL01000026.1, read on the forward strand.
TAAGAATTTTTCCATTGCCAAAATTTTCATTTTCAATTTCTAATTTTTTTAATTCTAAATCAGAAAAGAAACAAAAATTTTTGTAAATGTCAGTTATTTTTATTTCGCCGTGTAATTTTCCATCGATTTTCAAATCAGAAAAAAAATGATTTATATTTTTTAAATCTAAATTTTTGCAATTTATATATAAACTATCTTTTTTATTTTCCGAAATTGTACCCCTAATTTTCAAATGTTGTTCGTCATTTTTTAATAAAAATTGGTAAACTTCTATAGTGTTTCCAAAATTTGACATATCGCAATAATTAATTTCCCAAATTGTATCTATCAAAAATAAATAAGATGGAAAAACAGAAAAATTAATTTTTGGCATATATAAACTATCAATTTTTTCAAAAGTCGTGGAAAAATTCAAATTACTATTATAAGATAATTCGCTTTCATTTTCCCAATTTATATGAGAATTTATAGTATTATTTTTAATTTCAAAATCTGAAACCAAATTTTTAATAAAAAAGTCTTTTGTTAAAAAAATTTTTTTTGCTTCTTTTTGTAAAAAAATTTCATCATTTTTATTTTCTAAATTTAAAACAAGTTCTTTGATTTTCAAGTCATTATGAGAAATTGAATCTGAATTAAAATTTAATTTAAAATTATTTTTTTCATTTTTTCTTGAAAAATTTAAAGAAAATTTTGTATTTTTTGAAATTTCAAAATTTTCAAAAAATAAAGAAATTATCGGTTTTACATTTTTTAAATTTACAGAAAGTGACATATCAAATTCATTTTTTAATGAATGAAATTTTGAAATTTTTAATATATCATTTTTAAAAAATGTTGGAAAATAAGTAAAAAAAAGTTTTTCGGAATTTTCTAAAATATCTTGAAAATTAAATTTTCCTTTTAATTTTGCATCAAAAAAATCAGAATTAAATTCTATATTTTTTATAGAATCGGTTTTTACAGAATTAATTTTTAATTTATTTAATTTTAAATTAGATAATTTATTTTGCAAATAAAGATCGTTCAAAGATAAATTTCCGATTAAATTGTCCATTTGATTTCCTTGAAATTTTGCATCTAATAAATCAAAAGAAATTTCAAATAAACTATCATTTTGTAAACCAAAATGAAACGGTTTAAAATTTATAATTTTTGTTTTCAATAGAATTTTTGGGGTTTTTTTTGAAATATCTATCTCTGCAAAAATTTGCCCTTTTAAATTTTCATTTGCTTTTGAAAAATCTATCCATCCGAGATATTTTTCATTTGAAATTTTTGCATTTTTTACTTTGATATTTTTATAATTATTTTTTTGAAAAAATAAATTCTCAATTTCGCCATTAATTAAAAAATTAAAATTATTTTCTTTTGAAATTTCACCATTAATTTTAAAATCACAATTTAATTTTTCAATTCCAATTTTTGCATTTTTTTCAAAAAAATCATCAAAATTAGGAATATTAGATTTTATATTTCCTTGAATTTTAATATTATTTTCATCTTTGAATTTAAAATCAAAAATCAAATTTGCAATATTTGTTTTCAAATTTCCGTAGCTTACAAAATCAGAAATTTTACCTTTGAAATTTAATTTCAAATTAAATTTTTTTAAGTTATCAAATTCTTTACTTAATTCTATAAATTTTTTATCTGAAAAAGGATAAATTTGTACTTTTTCTAAATCTTTTTTATTAGAAAATAAATTTTTAATTTCCACATCAAAAACAGTTTTTTCAATTTCTAGTAGATTTTTTATTTCAAAATTCAAATTTATTTGTGAAAAAACTCCAAAATGAATTTTCAAATCTTTTGATTTTAAATCGCTAACTGTCCCTTCGAGTTTACCAAATAAAATAAATTCTTGATTCCAAGAATTTAAAGCTTCCGCGAAAAAAGCAATATCTTGTGTAAAAATTTTAGAAGTTTTTAAATGAGAATTTAAAAAAATTTTTTCGTTAAAATCGGTAAAATTTTCAAATTTTTCGAAACTCATTTCATAAAAATGTGCATTTAAAAATGAACTATTAAAATTAAATTTTAAATCATTTAAAGAAATAATTTTACTATGAATTAAAACTTTAGCAAAAAAATCTCTCATAAAAAAACCGCTTTTTTCTTTGAAATTCAAATTTTCAATTTCGCATTTCAAAGTGTCGGAATGATTGAAAAAATCATTTATTTTTAAGTTTAAATTTTTTACAGAAATATCGTTATAATTTATATTTTTTGGTGTATTTATGTATGAAAAAGTTTTATAAGAAAAATTTATATTTTCTAATTCTATGTTTTTACAAAATAATTTAAACGAAAAATCTTCTTTTGTTGTATCTTCTTCCGAATTTTCATTATTAAAATAATCGCTAATAAATTTAAAATTAAAATCATGATTTTTATTTAAATTCAAATTACAATTTGCATTTTTCAAAAAAATTTTTTTCAAAAAAACAGCATTTTTTTGAAAAAAATTTTTTTCAAAATCAATATTTAATTTCTCAAAAAAAATCAAAGTGTCTTTTTTTTGTGTTTCGAAAATAAAATTTTCAATATTTATTCCGTCAAAAATTGAAATATCCAATTTTTCAATTTGAATTTTTGTATTTAATTCTTCAGAAAAATATTTGCATAATTTTTTGCCTATCAAAGTTTGAACGAATGAAAATTGCAAAATAATAAAAATTATTATTGGAAATAATATTATTCCAAGAAATGAAAAACCAAATAATTTAAAAAATTTTTTTTTATTAAAAAAAGCCATTTTTTTTAATTTATTTATTAATAATAAAAAATTATTATGAAAAAAAAATCAAAAATATTTTTTTCAAAATTCGCCAAAATTTTATAATTTTTTAATTTAAATTAAAAAAAAAATTTTTTTTCAAAAAACATCAATTTTTTTATGATTAATTTATTACTCTTGCAAAAACAAAGAATTTTATAAAAAAAATATAATTTTTTTTATAATTTTGTATCAAAAAAACCTTACAAACATTTTATTTATAGAGTTTTTATAAATTAAAAAAAAGATATGCCAAAGTCTAAAATAATAAATACTATTATTTATTTTTCTTCAAAGATTAAAAATTTATATAAAACAAAACTTTTAAAATTGATTTATCTTTTAGATGAAATTTCTGTTAAAGAAACTGCTTGTAAGTTTTCTAATTTAGAATACCATGTTTGGAAATATCTTCCTGTAAATAGTGATTTATTTTATTTTCTTTCATTTAATTTTCAATAATAAATATGGGGAATTTATACTAAAAAATCAAAATTTAATGATGACGAATTTTCTGATTATGACATTGAATTAATGGATAAAATTATTAATGTTTATGGTAATTATTCTTCTCAGGAATTAGTAGAACTATTGCATAAAGAAGAAAGTTTATGGACAAAAAAAGTTAAAGAAGAAAATCTCGAATTATATTTTAAATATAAAATAATACAACTGAATTTAAAAAAAATGTAATTAAAAATTACATTCTTTTATAAAAATATTCTTATTCAAATATTGAATTTTTTTTAAATAATTTTTTGTGTTTTCTATTTCTTCAAAATTTCCTATGTAAACACGAAATAATTTTTTTTTTGTATTTTCAAAATCTGGCAAGAAATAATATTTTGCAGAGATATTTTTTTTATATAAAAAATTTATAATTTTATTTACATTTTCTTTTTTTTGATAAACTCCATAGCTTATGATAAAATATTTTTTTTTTTGAAAAATCTGTTTTTTTTTTGAATTTTCTATAAAAATTTCTTTTTGAAAAACTGCTTTTTTTTTTGAATTTTTAAAAAAAACAATAAAAATTGTAAAAAATAGAAATGTAAGAATATTTGAAATTATCAATATTGTAAATTTTCTTTTTATATTTTTATGATAATTTTTTACAATTTCATTATTTTTTTTTTCTTTAAAATCAGAACAAATTAATTCAAAATCGTAATTTTCTTTTAATTTTTTTTTTGATAAAATATTATATGCTTCGTTTAATTCTTGAATTCTTTTTTGAAAAAAAATATCATTAGGATTTTTATCTGGATGATATTTTCTTGCTAATTTTCTATAGGCATTTTTAATTTCTTTTTGATTAGCGTTTTTTGAAATTCCCAAAATATAATAGTAATTTTTCATTTAAAAATTTTTTTTGCAAAAATGCAAATCAGGAACGCCAAAATCAATTAATTCTTTGGACTGTTCAATTGCCCAATTTATTCCAATTTTTCTAACTTCTTTATTATTTTTACATTTTAAAACTTGATTTACTAATTTCTCCGGAATATCTATATTAAAAATATGCGGAATAATTGAAATTTGTTTTTTTGTTGAAATGGGTTTTAAGCCGGGAATTATTGGCACTTTTATTCCAATATCTCTACATTTTTTTACAAAATAAAAAAATTTTTTATTGTCATAAAACATTTGTGTAATAATAAAACTTGCTCCTGCGTCTATTTTTTTACGTAAAAATTTCAAGTCAAAATCTAAATTTGGTGCTTCAGAATGCTTTTCTGGATAAGCGGCAACTCCAACAGAAAAATTTGTTTTCTCGGAATTTTCTAATTCATTATCGAGATATTTTCCTTTGTTTAAATTTATAATTTGTTTTACTAATTCTATAGAATATTTATGTCCGTTTTTTTCCGGATTAAAAGAATTTTCACATTTCATGCTGTCTCCTCTCAAAGCGAGCAAATTATTTATTTCTAAAAAATGCAAATCAATTAAAGCATTTTCTGTTTCTTCGTCGCTAAAACCTCCGCAAATTATGTGAGGAATAACACTTAAATTTGGAAATTTATTTTGTATGGCAGCAGCAATTGCAACTGTTCCCGGTCTTTTTCTGACGATTTTTTCTTGTAAAAAATCATTATCTAATTTCTTATAAACAATTTCTTCTCTGTGATAAGTTATGGAGCAAAACGCCGGATTAAAATCATTTAAAGTATTAATAATCTTATAAATAGAATTTATATTTCGTCCTCGTAAAGGAGGTAAAATTTCAAAAGAAAATAAAGTTTTTTTCCTATTTTTTATTTTTTCTAATATCGTTTTCATTCAAAAAAAATTTTTTAAAATTAAAAAAAAAACGTTTTTTTTGAAAAAATTTTTTTTTATGAATTAATAAAAATATTTATTTTTTCTAATATTTTTTCATTCAAAAAAAAATTTTATAAAATTAAAAAAAAAAGCGTTTTTTTATGAAAGTAATAAAAATATTATTAATAACAATAATTTTTGTTTTCTTATTTATTTATTTGGTAATTTTTTTTAGAAATTCGAATAGTTTTGTTGCCCAAATTGCAGATTATGGAGAAAATAAATTAAAAAAAATTAAAAAATATAGCGAAAAAGAATTGCAAGATATAGTAAATGAAATAAATAATTCTCTGCCTATTATCAAAGAAGCTGGCTATTCTGTCAATCAAATTGACATAGATTTAGGTGTACCGAGTAGAATTAATATTTATTTTGAAATGCGGGAAAAAAAATTCTATAAAAGTTGGAGATTTAAAATTTCAAACAATTTCAATAAGTTTAGGAACAGTAACTTCTGTTAGGTTTATTTTTGGAAACAAAATTAAAAAAATTAAAATTTGAAAAAAAAATTTTTATTTGTTTTAAAATTAAAAAAACATTTTATGAAAAATTTATTATTTATTATTATAGTTTTACAATTTTCTTTAAACATTTTTTCCCAAGAAAAATTTAATTATTCTGACGATACTTCAAAAAAGAAGTATTTTGGTTTTGCCTTATCTTCTGGTCTTATTTCTCTTAATTTTGATGAGATGAATGAAATCTTAGAATTAGCAAATTTAGAAAAAATAGAAAATGTAATTTCTCTTACAGGAATAAATATTTATATCGGTGATCCGTCAAAAGATAAATATTTTATAGTTATAGATAGTAAAATAGGAAACTTTGAAAAGAAAAATATAAATACAAAAATTATTACAAGATTTATTTATTCTGATTTTGTTTTTAATTTTAATTACAATTTGAAAACTATAAATAAACATTGTTTTTCTTCTTCTTTTGGGGTGGGCTTGAATTCTTTAAATTTGAGTTTGATAGACGGCAGTAATGCCGTAAATACTTTTCAAAATTCTGTACAAAGTTTAACGGGTGAAAAAAATTTAAATGCTGCAAATATTAGCTTACATTTAAAAGCAAATTATGATAAGTTTTTTAATTTATTTCAAAGAAATTTTTTATTTGGTTTAAGCCTTGGTTATCAATATCAAATTTTTAGTACAGGCTGGGGAGAAAGAGGCTATGCACTTGAAGAAGAGCCAAATACAAATATAAATGGGTTTTACGGTGATTTAAAAATTGCTCTTTTCTTTTAAAAATTTTTATATGGAAATTCCGGATATTTTAATTAATGATTTTAATTACGATTTAGCTAATGAAAAAATTGCAAAATTTCCTATAGGAAAAAGGGGAAATTCTAAATTACTTATTTTCAAAAATAAAAAAATTATTTCAAAAAACTTTAAAAATTTACCTGATTTTTTAGAAAAAAATTTTTTATTAATTTTTAATAATACAAAAGTTATACAAGCACGTTTAGAATTTCAAAAAAAAACTGGAGCGAAAATAGAAATTTTTTGTTTAGAACCTTTTTCACCGTTTGATTTTTCTTTATCTTTTTCCGAAAGGAAATGTGTAAAATGGAAATGTATAGTTGGAAATTTGAAAAAATGGAAAAACGGAAAGTTAAAAAAAAGAGGGATTTTTGAAAAAAAATTTTTTTATTTTTATGCAGAAATTTTAAAAAGAAATAAAGATTTTCAAATTATAGAATTTACTTGGGATAATAATTTAAGTTTTGCTGAGATTTTAGAATTTTTTGGAAAAACTCCTTTGCCTCCATATTTGAATAGGAAAGCTGACGAAAAAGATAAAATTCGTTATCAAACTGTATATTCTAAGGAAAAAGGTTCTGTTGCCGCTCCGACTGCTGGTTTACATTTTACTAATGAAATTTTAAAAAAATTATCCAAAAAAGGAGTTCTTACAGAAGAAATTACTTTGCATGTTGGTGCGGGAACTTTTAAACCAGTGAAAACAGAAAATGTGAAAGATCATAAAATGCATAAGGAACATTTTTTTGTAGAAAAAAGGGTTATTATAAAAATTATTGAAAATATTGAAAATATTATCGCCGTTGGAACGACTTCATTAAGAACTATAGAAAGTTTATATTTTCTTGGTATAAAAATTTCGGAAAATAAAAGTTTAAAAAATTTTCACATTTCTCAGTGGGAAGCATATAATGTCAAAAATCATTTAGATAAAAAAAGTGCAATATTGGAAATTTTAAATTTCATAGAAAAAAATAATTTAGAAAAATTTGAAGTTACAACAGAAATTATAATAACTCCAAATTATGAATTAAAAATTGCAAAAGCTTTGATAACAAATTTTCATCAACCAAAAAGCACACTTTTAATGCTCATTGCAAGTTTTGTTGGAAGTGAATGGAAAAAAATTTATAAATTTGCATTAGAAAATAATTTTAGATTTTTAAGCTACGGTGACAGCTCTTTAATTTTTAATTAGGAATTAGGAATGAGGGATAAAATTTTTTTATAACTGTATATTAAATAATTTTAATTCATTATTTTTTTTTAATTGTTTTTTGAAAAATTTCAATAAAAAATAATTATGGAAGATTTAAAAAAAACTGAAATTTCTTTTAGAAATGTTACTTATCGAGACATTAAAAAAATTGTTGATATAAAGAAAAAATACAATTTTTTGAAGTTTGATAAATGGTTTTCTTATGTTTATGAAATTAATAAGGAAGAAGAACTTTTAATGTTAAATTTGATAAAAAATAATAGGCTTTATTTGCAAAGTTTTAATGAAGAACAGCTAAAAGCTTCTTTTATAATTCCCATATTATTTAGAGTGAATTTCATTTTTGACGGTATAAGAGATTGGTATGAATATTCAATTTCAACAAAAATAAACGGTGTTTTGCTTAAAGGGAAACCGGATTTTATGATTGCAAAAGGTGATTTTTTTCCGGAAAAACCTTATTTTTTTATACAGGAATTTAAACGCTCAAACACAAATTCTGACCCAGAAATTCTTATATATTAGGTAGAAATTGGTTCTTTGTTATTTTGGAAAAATTAAAATCTGAAAGTTACGAATATTTTGTTTCTGAAAGTTTTGATTGTCTTAAAATCAAAGAATTAAAACAAATTTATATAAATTTACAGGCTGTTAAAGCATTATTTTGTAATTAATATGAAATTTTTAATTTGAATGTGGAATTTGAATGTGGAATTTTTTTAATTTACAATTATTTATTCCTAATTTCTTATTAAAAATTATCGTTTATTTTTGATATTTTAAATAATTAAAAAAATTTTTTTCCAAAAAACGCCAAAATTTTAATGATTTATTATAATTAAAAAAATTCCAAATTTTCAAAAATTTGGAATTTATAAATAAATTATTTTAATAATATTTTATTTTAAAACAGTTATTTCTCCGGTTTTTCTTTGTTTTGAACCTTTATTGTCTGTATAATTAATTATCCAAGGATAAACACCAATTTCTACATATTTTCCACCGTTAATCTTTCCATCCCAAAATACTTCCTTGCTATTTGTTTCGAAAATTTTCTCACCATATCTGTTAAAAATTACCATATTATAATCTTTATTAGAAATACCATCACCAGCAGGTTTAAAAAATCTATTTTTTTCAATTGGACTATTTAGACTAATTGCTGTTGGTGCATAAAATGTAAATTCTTCTTGAATAATTATATCCATATAAACAGTATCCTTACAATTATGTTCTGTTTCACTAATTAACTGCACTTTATAATTTTCTGCTCTCTGGGGATAATCAAAAATTGGATTTCTGTCTTCAGAATAAGAATTAAAAATTTCTTTATTTTCATAATCAAAATTCCAATAACTATAAAAACCAAATTTAGAAACATCTTCAAAATAAACTCTTGGATTTATTGTACTTACTATATGAGGATTAGTAAAAAATTTTGCTTCTGGCTTTTCGTGAACAGTAATTTTAATATCTTTTTCTGTTATGCAATTAAATGGAGACGTAACTTTTAAACGAGTTTTATAATTTCCTGTTTCATTAAAAAAGTGATTTGTTTCTCTTATGGTAGAATAATTTCCATCTCCAAAATCCCAAAAATATATAGAATTTTCTTCATTATCAAATACCTCCGGAGTAGAACAGCCATCTTTTCCCATTATTGTATAAATTTTTGTTTCTGCAGGGCTAACATAAAAAGAATTTCCAACTTCACCTAATAAATCTTCTTTGAAAGAAAAACCTTGATTACTTCCTCCAGATAAAGACGCACTGATAAGAATAGAATCTCCTGGACATAAAGATACTAATTCAGAACTAAGATTTATTTCTAATTCAGGAAAAACCGGAACAAATACCGTCTGAGTATCACTCATACATCCTCTGTCGTCAGAAATATAAATTGTAAAAGATTTATCTGTTATTGGACTAACACTTAGTATTTCTCCCATTTCTCTTCCGTTCCAGAAATAATTAAAAGGAGCAAGTCCAGATTGTGGCTCAACACTTAAATCTAAATTTTCACCTATGCAAAGCGTATCAAAATCAACAACGTCAAAACGCAAAGGTGGAGTCACATAAACAGCAAAAGCAGTATCATAATAACAACCCATAGGATTACTTCTGGTAAGAAATCTATAAGTATGTAAACCAGAATCAGAAGGCATAGCAGTGTATAAACTATCAAAAATATTATCATCTGGCAATATATTTCCAGTAAGCTGGTCAGAAATTATTGTTCTGTCCGTGTGTGGAAAAAGTACCGGCTCCATTCATAGGACATCCTTCAAGTGCATTTAAATTATTTTCTGAAGCATAAGAACCAGCAGGTAAAGATGGACCAAAACCTCCGGCATTTACAATGTCCATCATAGTTGCATTTGCATCTGGTGAAAAACAATAATCCCAACCAACACCTGGAGGATTAACATCAGGGTCTTCTATAGGATTATTATCCCATGGAGAACCATCCAGAGGCTCACCAAGATAAGTTCCAGCACCACCTGGATAAGATTTCATTATAACTTCGGTTCCATCTGGGCAAGTAATACGGATTTCTAAATCACCAAGATAAGAATGCTCTATGTTTAAACATATACTTTCTAAATAAGAGATATCTGACATTATTGCTGTTGGGTCAAAAATATCATAAGAAATACTAGAATAATAACATTCATTAGTTGATCCTCCATCAGGAATAAAAGTTACTCCTGCTTCAGGAATAGGCAATTCCATTAAAACTTCCCCTATAATGTGAATAGTATCACCATAACAAATAGTATCTTCTAATAATTGACTAATACCAAACTCTGGAGAAAAATAAACAACTACTGTTATATTTCCTTCTTCACTTACTCCGTGTATATCTGTTGCTTTCCATTGAAAATTCCTAAGTCCTGGACTATTATAAATAGGAGCTATTGATTGAATATTTGCTTCAGTGCCGTCTGGATAAGTCCAAGTAAAACCTGTAGAAAAATTTGATTGGGAATAACAAGTGTTATTAAATGGATAAGATGGAGAAATTTGCATTTCTAATGGAATACCTGGACAAGCAAAAATTGTGTCATTACTTGTCGGCATATTAGTTTCTATTTCTACGTCAAGTGCTTGATTGCCAACAGTAACATGTATAGTTCTAATTTTATTACAATCAATTTGGTCAGTAACTGTAAGCACAATATCATAAACTCCAACATTTTCAAAATTACAAATTGCTATTTCTCCATTTTGCGAACTTCCATCGGGGAATTCCCATAAAAAGGTACAATTTTCTATACTTTGTTCATAAGTTGTATTGTTTTCGGGAAAAGAAATATCTGCTGATAAAGTAAATTCTTGTCCTTCACAAGAAACTGTTTCAAGCATTACAACATTTCCAGCTGATGAATTTATATTATCTATACTAATTCTTTGACATTCCTGAGAATGTAAAAAAAAATTTATTAGAATAAATATTATTGATAAATATATTTTTTTCATTTTCTTTATTTTTTTACTTTAAAACATTCAAACATTCACTAATTGGATATTTCTTTTTATTATATACAAAATTTTTCAAATTCAAATTTGAAAAAATTTTATACAGCATCTGCAGATTTCCTTCTTTCTTTTTATTAATAAAAGAAATTTTATATTTAGTATTTTCGTTTTCTGAAGTCTCAGAAATCAAATTAAAAATATAATTATTATTTTCAAAAAACTTAGAAATATGTTTTTTCTCCATTTCATTTGCATTCAAAGAAAAACTTAATACTACATTTTTACCATTCTTAACAAAAATGTGATTTTCATTTTCGAAAGTCGCACTTAAAACATTTTTTTCTTGTGAGTAAAGATTACTCGAAATTAAGAAAGTAAAAATTAAAATTTTAATAATTTTCATTTTTTTATTTTTTATGTTGTTTAAAAAAAAGACGAAAAATAAATTTAAAAGGTTGCAAAGGAAAAAATTATGTTTTTTTAATTAATTTGAAATTTTAATATTTTTTATTCAAAAAAATTTTTTCAAAAATCGTTCAAAATTTTAATATTTTTTATTCAAAAAATTTTTTTCAAAAATCGTCCAAAATTTCAATATTTTTTATTCAAAATTAAAAAAAAATTTTTCAAAAAACGGCAATTTTTTAATGATTTTTTAAATTTAAAAAAAATTTTTTTCAAAATTCGTCTAAAATTTTAACATTTTTTAATTTCAAAATAAAAAAAATTTTTTTCAAAATTCGTCCAAAATTTTAACATTTTTTAATTTCAAAATAAAAAAAATTTTTTTCAAATTCGTCCAAAATTTTAATGTTTTTTAATTTTAAAATAAAAAAAAATTTTTTTCAAATTCGCCCAAAATTTTAATATTTTTTATTATAAAAAAATTTTTTTCAAAAAACGGCAATTTTTTAATGATTTTTTATTCAAAATTAAAAAAATTTTTTTTCAAAAAAACGCCCAAAATTTCAATATTTTTTAATCTCAAAAAAATATTTTTTAAAATTTATAGCAAAAATTTAAAAATAATGAAGGATTATTTTTAGCGTCTTCATCTTCATAAATCCAGTTTCTATAATTTATAGATATTTTTACATTTTTAATCGGAGTATATTGCAAACCGCTAATTAATCCGATTCCATCTTCTTCTGCGTTCCAATTTTCATTATTTTCTTCATCTTCATTTTCAATAGTGTTAGAATACAATTTATCCAAACGACAAAATACTTCAAACTTAGGATTAATTACATAAGTAAAATAAGCTGATAAACCATATAAATTATGGTTTTCTGCAGGCGAGTTGTATTTTTTTCCGTTCTTCAAAATATTATATTCTATTCCAATTCTAATTTTTTTTGTTTTATAAGCAGCAAAAAAAGATAAATTAGATATTGTAGAAGTGTCAGCAATTATAGAATCATTATTAAATTTATCATATTTATTAGGCATTAAATCATAATAAAATTTAAAATATAAATTTTCTATCAATATAAATTTTCTATCGGTTCAGCAATAAAATTAAATCCAATTCTATGTGTTCCAAATTCATCTTGTATTTTTTTATATCCTTCTCCATTTAGAATAAAAATATTCATTTTCAACATTTTTAATATTTTTATTTCTGCATTTACACCTAAATCAGCACTACTTCCAAATTTATGATATCTGTATCCCCAAAGTTTTTCTTGATCATTAAATTGCTTTAAACCAATTATTCCCAAAGATAATTTTACTTTCGACGCAACTTTCCATTCCAATTTTGCTTTTTTAAGATATGCACTATATGAGCTATTTTCTTCACTGCCCTTTCCGGCATCAAAAGATATTAAGACAGAAAATTTTTTATCAATTACATATTTATATCCAAAATAAGAACGCTTGATTTCAAAAGAACTTGTCTTTTTAACATCTTCTGCAAAATTATAATTATAGTTCCAGAATATTTTTCCAACAAGTTTTCCTTTTGCTTTGAAATCTTTATTTTCTAATTCTTGTGAAAAAATTAAATTAGAAAAACCAAAAAATAAAATTAAAATTAAAATTTTCATAATTTTTAAATAAAAAAATTTTTAAAAAAACAACATATTTTTAATAAAAAAAATTTTTTTTATTAAATTTCAAAAAAAATAACGATTTTTGATAAAAATTTTTAAATAAAAAAATAAGTTATGAACAAAATTTTATTTTTTTCTTTCACATTTTTGTTTTTCACAAATTTTGTTTTTTCTCAGAAAGCAATAATTAAAGGAGTGATAAAAGATGATGAAGTCGGTGAAACTCTCATAAATGCCACAATTATGGTTAAAGAATTACAAGGTGTTGGTGTGGTTACAGATTTTGATGGAAATTATAATATAGAATTAGACGAAGGAGAATATACTTTTGTTATTTCTTATGTTGGTTTTCAAACTATTGAAAAAAAAGTTAATGCAAAATCAAACAAAATTACTTATCTAAATGCCAGTTTAAAATCTATAGTTATAAATGAAGTTGTGGTGGTTGCGGATATTGCAAAAACACGAGAAACTCCCGTTGCATTTACAAATATTTTACCTGCAAAAATAGAAGAAGAACTTGCCGCACAAGATATGCCTATGGTTCTAAATTCTACGCCGGGCGTTTATGCAACTCAGCAGGGAGGAGGAGACGGAGATGCCAGAATTACTATTCGCGGATTTAGTCAAGAAAATATTGCTGTTATGCTTGATGGAATACCAATGAACGACATGGAAAGTGGACGAGTTTATTGGTCCAATTGGTTTGGTTTAGATGCTGTAACAAGAAGCATGCAAGTGCAAAGAGGTTTAGGTTCATCTAAATTGGCAGTTCCTTCTGTGGGTGGTACAGTGAATATTTTAACAAAAGGAATAGACAACACTGGAGAATTAAAACACGAAATTGGTTTAACTTTCGCTGCTTCTTATAAGACAAAAGATGGTTATATAGATAATACTCCTTCGGAAGCACTTTTTTATTATTTTAAAATAGATAAAAGGTTTAATTTACATACTTTGAGTTTTTCTGTTATGAATGCTCCACAAACTCACGCTTCAAGACCTTATAAGAAAGCAATTTCTTCTTATGACCATGATTATGCAAGAGAATTAGGTATTCCTTTATATTATGTTTCTAACTCTGGCGACACTACAGAAATTAAAGAAAGAGGAAGAGATTATAATGACCACTGGGGATATTTAGAGCGTTTTGATATTGATGAAAACGGTGATACAATACATGCTAAAAAAGAAATTTTTAGAGAAAAAGAAAATAAATATCAAAAACCTGTTTTTACTTTGAAAGATTTTTGGACATTAGATGATAATTTATATTTATCAACTATACTTTATGCATCTGTAGGAACAGGAGGAATGACTTCGAAAGCAGCAAGTTCTAAAAATGGAGTTACAGGAAGTACATCGTCTAATTTTGGTTTTGATGAAGATGGACAGCTTGATTTTCAATCAGTTTATAATATAAATAAATTTGGAACAAGACAACATAACATTAACTTAATGCCAAAAGAATATCATTGGGCTTCCGGAGTTCTTGCGAAAGATTATAATAGTCATAATTGGTTTGGTTTATTATCTACTTTAAATTATAATTACTCTGATAATTTATCTTTTTCCGGAGGTGTAGATTTAAGGACTTATGAAGGAATGCATTACAGACAAATAGAAGATTTGCTCGGTGCAGATTATTTTGTTGATATTAATGACCACACAAAAGAGAAACCAACAGTAAAAAAAGTTGGTGATAAAATTGGTTGGAATTATGATGGATTGGTACGATGGGGCGGTTTATTTTTTCAATCTGAATTGAAAACAGAAAAATTTAGTGCTTTTTTAAATATGACAGTAGCAAATACTTATTACAATAAAATAGATTATTTCGCAAGAAAAGATATAGAAATTGACGGTGAAATGTATCGTTCTATTTTGGGTTACGGCGATACTTTGTATAGCGACGGAACGAAATTTATAGATGCAAGATCTTCTGAAAAAAGATTTTATAGCGATAATGGAGATACTTTATTTGTTATTCAAAATAGAGGTGGAAAAGATACACTTTTTGTGGTAAATCCAGATGAAATTTATACAATGAATTCTGACGGCACAAGAAGTGCTGAATCCGATTGGAAAAGTTTTTTTGGTTATACTTTTAAAACTGGTTTAAATTATAACATAAATGAAGAAAGTAATGTTTTTATAAATGGCGGATATTTGTCTAAGGCACAAAGATTTAATCAAATTTATAAAAGATATTCTTTGGAGTTTATAAAAAATATTAAAAATGAAATAGTTGAAGCTATAGAAGTTGGATATAATTATCACACACCAATTTTTGCTTATAATTTGAACTTTTATTATACGCAGTGGCGAAACAAACCTGTTGGAACAAAAACTATTACCATAGAAGAAGAAACTTATACAGGAAATATTAACGGTTTAGATGTTTTGCATAAAGGAATAGAATTAGATTTTATTTATAAAATAAATGACCATTTTGAATTACAATCGGCTTTTTCTCTTGGAGACTGGACTTACACTTCAGAAGCAGAATTTAATTATGGTGCAGCGGGGGCTTCTGATACAACGGTTATTTTTAACCCGAAAGGTCTTCATGTGAGCGATGCCGCACAAAGACAAGCAATTTTAAGTTTGAGATATGAACCATTAAAGGGATTTTATATAAAAACTAAAATGACTTATTTTGAAGATTATTATGCAGATTTCGACCCATCAAAATTAGAGCCAGAAGGAAATCCAAATTCTTTTGACGTTTATAATAATCCATTAGAGTCATGGGTTTTACCTTCTTATTACATTTTTGATTTGCATTTTGGTTATAGTTTTATGGTTTCTAAAATAAAATATGGAATTAAATTTAATGTGATGAACGTTTTTGATAAAGTTTATATTTCTGATGCAAGAAATAACGATTCTTATAATGATTTTACTTATGAGGATTTTGATGCAAAATCGGCTTCTGTGTTTTTTGGTATGCCAAGACGTTATTCTATCTCTTTAAAAGTAACTTTTTAAAATTATAAAATTTATTTGTTTTTTTTCAAAAATCATTCAAAATTTTAATGTTTTTTTAATTTGAAATAAAAAAAAATTTTTTCAAATTCGTCCAATATTTTAACATTTTTTTTATTTCAAATTAAAAAAATTTTTTTTCAAATTCGTCCAAAATTTTAATATTTTTTAAATTTCAAATTAAAAAAATTTTTTCCAAAAACACCGAAATTTTATGATTTTATTAAAAAAAAATTTTTTCAAAAAAACGCCGAAATTTTAACATTTTTTTATAATTTTGTGAATTATAAAAATTAAAAAA
>NBLL01000027.1 GCA_002084355.1 Bacteroidetes bacterium 4572_128
AAAAATATTTAGAAACCGCTTTATCCTCTTGTAATTTTATAATAAATAATTTAAATCGAACGAAAAAAGAAAAAGGATTTATTTTTTCTTATTCGCCTTTTGATAATACGAGAGTTTATAATGCATCTTTAATTGGAAGTAGATTATTAGCACGTTCTTATTTTTATACAAAAAAATCAGAACTCATAGAATTATCTAAAAATTCCGTTATTTCTTGTGCAAATGAACAAAAAGAAGATGGTTCTTGGATTTATGGAGAATTAAAAGTTCAAAATTGGGTAGATAGTTTTCATACAGGATATAATTTAGAATGTATTAATGAATATCAAAAATATTCGCAAGATTTTTCTTTTGAAAAAAACTTAAAAATTGGCTTGAATTATTACAAAAAAAACTTTTTTCTTGAAGACGGAACACCAAAATATTTAATATTTTCAAAGAAAATAAAAAATTAATTGATAAAGTTTTAAACTGGACAATAAATAATATGCAAGACAAAAATGGATATTTTTACTATCAATTAAAAAAAGGAATTTCGTCAAAAATTCCTTATATGCGTTGGGCACAGGCTTGGATGTTTTATGCTTTGAGTGAGTATTTAAAAAATGATAAATAAAAAATTAAATTTTTTATTTATTAAAATATCTTTTTAATAAACCCTCAAACATTTGACCGTGTCTAGCTTCATCTTTACTCATTTCGGATACTGTATTGTAAATAGAATCTAAATTTAATTTTTTAGCTCTTTTTGCAATATCTTTTTTAGCTTGACAAGCACCAAATTCTGCATCTACTCTTTTTTCCAAATTTGTTTTTGTATCTGAAGCAACAACTTCTCCTAATAATTCTGCAAATTTAGATGCATGTTCGGCTTCTTCCCATGCGATTCTTTTATAGGCTTCTCCTATTTCTGGAAAACCTTCTCTATCTGCTTGACGAGCCATTGCTAAATACATGCCAACTTCAGTACATTCACCAACAAAATGAGCTCTTAAACCTTCTAAAACTTCTTTATCAACTCCTTTTGCTGAACCAATTTTATGCTCGTCAGCCCATTTTTTTTCAATATTACTTTTTATTGTAAATTTATCTTTATCTACTTTACAAACTGGACATTGATCAGGAGCTTCATTACCTTCATGAATATGTCCACAAATTGTACAAATATAAATATTCATATTTTTTAATTTAAATGAAAATTATAAAAAAATTATTTCAAAAATAATATTTTTTTAATAAAAAAAAACTTAAATTTTTTGCGGTTTTATTAAAAATATTTTTTTAAATTAAAAACATTAAATTTTTTGCAGTTTTATTAAAAATTTTTTTTTGAAATTTTAAATTAACAAAAAATTTTTCTATCTTTTGAAAAAATTTTTTTTAATTTTATAGCTTGAAATTAAAAAAAATACTTTTTAATTTTTTCAAAAAAAAAAATACTTTTGTATATAAAAATTTTTCTTATAAAAAAGCAGTAGTTTTTTTTAATGAAAAAAATTATGAAAATTCGCTTTTAATTTTTCTTGAATTAGATAAGAAATTTCCAAATGAATTAGAAATAAATTTAAAAATAGGAATGTGTTATTTGCAAATTCCATATAAAAAAACAAAATCTATTACTTATTTAGAAAAAGCAGTAAAAATAATTAATTTAAAATATTCAAAAGATCCAAATTTAAAAATAACGGATGAAATGATAAATTCTTATTTGCTTTTAAGCAAATCATATCAATTAGATTATCAATTTTCAGGGGCAATTTTTACTTTGAAAGATATAAAATCTATGATTGAAAAAAATCAGAAATCTTATAAAATTGATTTAGAAATTTCAATTTGTAAAAATGCTATAGAATTATTGAAAAATCCTTTAGACCTTGAAGTTGAAAACTTCTCAAAATTAAACACAAAATTTTCTGAAAATAATTTAATATTTTCGAAAAATGAAAATAATATTTTTTATAATTCTAATGAAAATGGAGATAAAAGAATTATTAAAAATAAAAAATATTTTAATGAAATTGTAAAAAATCAAGAAACAAATTTTTTGGAAAAAATCAGTAATGAAAGCAAAATTACAGGAATCTCTGCAAATGGAAATGAATTGTTAATTTGCAAAAATAATGATATTTATATCTCTTTTTTGGAAAATGGAAAATGGACAAAAGAAAAAAAATTGAAAATTAATTCTAAATATAATGAAATTCATGCAAGTTTTTCGCCAGATGGAAAATATTTATTTTTTGTAAGTGATAGAAAAGGTGGTTTTGGTGGTTTTGATATTTATTTTTCTAAAAGAAAAAGAAAAAACAAATGGAGTAAACCAAAAAATCTTGGGAAAATTATAAACACTGCTTTTGATGAAAATTCGCCGTTTTTTTACGAAAAAACAAATACTTTGTTTTTTAGTTCGAAAGGACATAAAACGATGGGAAATTATGATATTTTTTATTCTGACTGGATAGATAAAAATTGGAGTGATGTAATTAATTTGGGTTTTCCTGTAAATTCAAAAGGATATTTTGACTCTCAAAGAAGAGGAGGAAAAGGAGATTTTGATATTTTTACAGCGAATTTCATGGAAGGAAATTATAGAGAAAAAACGCATTTTTTGGAAGAAACAAAAAACTCTAAAACCGTTGTCGCCGAAGGATATTTTTTGAAAAAAGATATTAAAAATGATGAAATTATGCAGATTACTGTTACTGATAAATAAAAAAAGTGGTAAATATATTTTGAATTTAAACGTTAATAAAAATTATAATTTGAATTATATTTATGCAAATAATTTTTCATATAATTTGAATTTAAAAGTTCCTTATGATTCTTCTTTTGAAAATTTACAAAGACCTATGAAATTAAAAAATTTAATTATTAATAATAAGAATAAAATTTTAAGCGAAATAGAAACTAAAAAGTTTTTATCAAATTTTATTGAAAAAAAAGTTATTCTGGTTGATAAAAATTTATATAAAGACTTTTCTGAAAATTTAATTTTAAATGAAAATTCCATTGGAACAAAAGTTATTTTAAAAAATATTGCGTTTAAACGTTCTAAAAATAAGTTACTTATTTCATCTTATCCTGAATTAAAAAAATTAATTAAAATGTTAAAAAAATATCCAAAAGCAAAAATTGAAATTTCTGGACATACAGGAAAACTGGTAAATAGTTTAGAACTTTCTCAGATGAGAGCAGATGAAGTTGTAAATTATTTAGTGAAATTTGGAATAAGAAAAAACCGATTAATTGCAAAAGGATATGGAAGTAAATTCCAAATTGCATCGGAAGATAATGAGCAAGGAAGAAAAAAAAATAGACGTGTAGAGTTTAAAATTATTGATTTTTAAAATGGAAAATGAAAAAAATAATTTACATAATTTATATATAGGAGTTTCATTACTTATTTTAGCCACTTTAATTGGGACTTTTGGTTTTGCATATTTTAATAATTATAGTTTTGCTGACGGTTTCTATATGACAATTATCACTATGTCAACTGTTGGTTTTGGTGAAGTTAAACCACTTTCCATAGAAGGAAAGATGTTTGTTTCTTTATTGATAATTTTTAGTCTGGGAATTTTCGCTTATGTTATTACAACTTTCACCGCTTATATTGTTGAAGGAGGTTTTCAAAAAACTTATAGAAATTATATTATGGATAAAAGAATAAAAAAATTAAAAGATCATACTATTGTTTGCGGTTATGGTCGTAATGGAAAACAAGCAACTCAGGAATTATTAGATTTAGGGCAATTTGTTATTGTTGTAGAAAAACAATCTGGTTTAATTTCTAAAAAACATATGAGTCATAAAAACTTATTTTACATAAAAGGTGATTCTACACAAGATGAAGTTCTTGAAAAAGCAGAAATAAGAAAAGCTGGCTCTTTAATTACAACTTTGCCTCATGATGCAGATAATTTATTTGTTGTTTTAACTTCTCGTGCTTTTAATGAAAAAATGATTATTATTAGTCGTGCTTCTAAGGAAAATTCTGATGTAAAATTAAAAAGAGCTGGTGCAAATAATGTAATTATGCCAGATAAAGTTGGAGGCACAAGAATGGCAAAACTTGTGGTACAGCCAGATATTGTTGAATTTTTAGAAGCAATTTTATTAAAAAGTGGTGTAGAAGTAAATTTAGAAGAAATTTCTTGCGATGAATTAAATTCTTGTTTTTTTAATAAAACAATAGCAGAATTAAATATTAGGTATGTTTCCGGAGCAAATTTAATAGGTTTAAAAAATAAAAATGGTGAATATATATTCAATCCGTCGCCGAAAATAAAACTTCATAAAAAAGATAAATTATTTGCACTTGGAACAGTAAAACAAATAAATAAATTGAAGAAAGTACTAACAGGAGATAATAAAAAAATTTAATATTTTCATAAAAAATTTAATTTTTTTTTGAAATTATTAAAAAAAAAACGTCAATTTGAAAAAATTTTTTTTTTTTGAAATTATTAAAAAAAAAACGTCAATTTGAAAAAAAATTTTTTTTTTGAAATTATTAAAAAAAAACGTCAATTTGAAAAAAAATTTTTTTTTTGAAATTATTAAAAAAAAACGTCAATTTGAAAAAAAATTTTTTTTTGAAATTATTAAAAAAAAACGTCAATTTGAAAAAAAATTTTTTTTTTGAAATTATTAAAAAAAACGTCAATTTGAAAAAAAATTTTTTTTTTGAAATTATTAAAAAAAACGTCAATTTGGAAAAAATTTTTTTTTGAAATTATTAAAAAAAACGTCAATTTGAAAAAAATTTTTTTTTGAAATTATTAAAAAAAAACGTCAATTTGGAAAAAATTTTTTTTTGAAATTATTAAAAAAAACGTCAATTTGGAAAAATTTTTTTTTGAAATTATTAAAAAAAACGTCAAATGGATTTTTTTTTTTTAATTCGTCCAAAATTTTAAATATTTTATTTCAAATTAAAAATACATCTTTTTTAAATTTTATAAAACACATTTTTTTTACATAATTCTTTGATTTTTTTTATTTCTTTTATGCCAATTTTTTCCAATTTAATATCAAAATATAATGCAAAAATAAGATGGTCTATATAATTTTTAATTTTATCTTGCTCTTTACATTCAATAACTTCTAAAAATTTTATATCATTTAAAAGTATCTCTTTTTTATCAAAAACACCATTTTTTTTATTTTGATTTTTAATTATTTCGCCTAAAAATTCTGTTTTATGTTTTATTTTTTGACTTATTTCATTTCCTTTTTTATCTTTTAAAATTAAATTATTCTCGTCTATTTCTACAGAAATAAATTTTTGCATCATAGTATCAAATTCTACAAAATCTTTTAATTTATAATCTTCCATAGATAATAATTTTTTCTCTTGTTTTATAATTTCCTTCTTTATAAACTCATTTTTTTTGCTAATTTTTGGAATGCGAATAAATTCTTTTATGCTATTTAATGCTACAATATATGTAGCTTCATTTGGCAATTTGGAAAATAAAGACAGAAAATTTAAGTTGATTTTAGAATTTAAAATGGATAACAACCAAAATATTTCAGTTTTATTATTTGAACTTATTAATAATGATTGATTTCCATTTAAAATTAAATCTTTTTCATCAGAAAATTGAAAAATATTATTAAATCTAGTTTTCCATATAATTTTGTATCTGTTTTTAAATGCTTTCATTCCTTGACCACCTGGAATAAATTTTATTTCATTTTTTTTATCATAAAAAAAATAGTTTTGTTTATTTATAGAATATTTCTTATAATTATTTTTTTTGCTGTTAAAAATTTTAAAACATTTACCATTTTCTTCTTTTAAAATTTTATTTTTATTTAAATTTAATCCACCATCAATACAAATTCCGTCATAATTTTTCAAATCAAAATTTCTATATTCTTCAATTGAAAGAGAATTTTTTTTGTAATTTTCATAAGCATTTATAAATAATTCACTTTGTTTTATAAAATTCCAATTTTGAATATTTTTTTGTAAACTTGATTGTAATTTTTCTTTTTTTTCTATATTTTTATTATTTAGATATTCATTAAAATCAATCTCTTGCTTTGTATTATATGATTTATAATTTATTATTTGAATTTTATGCTTTTGTTTTGGCATTTGTTTTTTTATAATTAAAATAAGAGATGAAGTAGAAATAGGTTTATTTTGTTTCAATCCTCTTCCTATAAACATTTTTCCTTCAAAAGTTATAATTTTTTCTATGCTTGTAAATTTTGACAAATGATATCTGATAACATCTAAATCTTTTGCAATAAGAATTGTTTGGGGAATAATAAAAGATAATTTCCCATTATCTTTCAAAAGTGCTAAACCAAGTGCTATAAAAAAAGCATATAAATTTGGTTTCGGTGAATAAGGTTTTTTGCGTCCAGGAACAGTATTTAAATTTACTCCGTAAACATCGTTCATAGAAAAAGTATCTGTTTTATCTTTTATTTTTTTTGTAAAATCTATTTCTTGTTTGCAAGATTGATTATAACTAATATATGGCGGATTTCCAACAACATAATCAAAACGTTTTCTTTTGCCCCTTTTTTTATGCATGGAATATAACATTTCTTCTATATTTTTTTCATCTCGCATAAAAGACGAATAGCCAAGCGAAGTTTTTTCAAAATGAGAAAACATATCTATTTCCATATTTTTCGAATTTATTCCAACATCAAGAAATTCAGAAATACTATCTTTTGTTTTAAAAATTTTTATTTTATTATTTATTGGATTTTCATAATGGTCGTTCACAATAATTGGAAGCATTCGCATAAGTATATTCATCTCAGCAAGATATAATGGAAATTCCTCAATGTCGAGACCAAAAATATTATTATTAATTAAATTTTTTATGTATTTTGATTGCTCTTTTGTTCCTTTATCTAAAGTACTAATAATTCTGTCCACAGCACTGTAAAGAAAAGTTCCCGCTCCACAACTTGGGTCAATTATTGATATTTTTTTAATGGAAATTCTTTTTTTTATTTTATCATGATTATAACCAATTTCATCTAACATAAAATTTACAATTGCTGGGTCTGTAAAATATTGACCTTTATTTTTGTCTTCGTACAAATCTTTCAAATAATTTTCATAAATAAATCCAAAGATTTCATTTTTAATTCCGTTAAAATTATACCTATTTATAAATAAAATTATATCAAGCCATGCAGCAATGTCGTCAATTTTTAGATCTTGTTTTAGATTTTCTATTAATTTTTCATTTATATTCTTTTGTTCATAAGAAAACGGTTTGTAAATATTTGTAGAAATATATTCAGAAATATTTTTTATTTCGTTAATAACTATTGAATATAAATCGCTATCTTTTATCGCTTTTTTTATTTTAGTTATCATTTTGTCGTATTCCAAATTAAATTTTTTGAAATTATTATCGACAAGCACTTTATAAAGAATGAATTGAATTAAATAAGCATAAGAAGTTTCCACCGCAATTTTATCGTTCTTTATATCTTTAAAAACTCCAATTGCTTTCATTTTTATTTTGAAATTATTTATAAGCTGCGTTATTTCATCGAAAAAAATCATTCTATTTTCAAAAAAATTTAAATCTAATTTATTATTAAATGATTTTTTTATCTCGTAAAAGTTAAAAAGTTCTATATAATAATTTTCTGGTTTTATGTAAAACTTCCAATAATCAATAAAATCTTTCGGATTTTTAAATATATCGTCAATAAAAAATGATTTATATTGACTTGATTTATAAAATCTCCATTCATTTCCATCGGTTAAAATCCCATATTTTTTTTGCCAATCTTTCTGGTATTGAAAGATTTGCTCTATTCCATTTTCTATATTATTATATTTTTCAACTTCCACAGGAATAATTATATTCCTTCCATTTATATAAATTACAAAATCTGCACGTCTTCCAATTTTTGTCGTTTCTATTGTAAATTCATATTTTCGTTTGTCAATTTTAGTGCTTTCGTTTCCTTGTTTTAAATTAAATATTTCTTTGCAATTTAAAATATCTTTAACAAAATACTGTAAACCACCTATCTCTTTTTCATGATAATGATTTCATTTATAATTTTTTATGATAATTTATATTTATTTAAATTACAAATTAAAAAAATTAAATTAAAAAAAACAATATTTTAATGAATTAAATTATTAAAAAAAAATTTTCAAAAAAATGCCAAAATTTTAATGAATTAAATTATTAAAAAAATTTTTTCAAAAAAATGCCAAAATTTTAATGAATTAAATTATTAAAAAAATTTTTTCAAAAAAATGCCAAAATTTTAATGTTTTTAAATTATTAAAAAAAAAAATTTTTCCAAAAAACGTCAAAATTTTAATGTTTTTAAATTATTAAAAAAAATTTTTTCCAAAAAATGTCAAAATTTTAATGAATTAAATTATTAAAAAAATTTTTTTTTTTCAAAAATGTCCAAAATTTTAATGTTTTAAATTATTTAATTTTTTTCAAAAAAATGTCCAAAATTTTAATGCTTTTTATAAAAATCTAAAAACCAATTATTTATATTATTTTCTATTCTTTTTTCTAAATTTGAAATATCTGTTTTTTTAAAAAGTTCTCCTGTTATATTTTCATATAATTCTATGTATCTTTCAGAAATTTTATTTGCAAATTCCTCTGTAATTTCAGGGATTTTTTCTCCTTCTTTACCTTGAAAATTATTTTCCATTAGCCAAATTCTCAAAAATTCTTTTGACAATTGTCTTTGCTTTTTATTTTTTTCAAAATTTTCCTTATAAGTGCTTTCATAAAAAAAACGAGAAGAATCTGGAGTATGAATTTCATCTATTAAATATATTTTTCCATTCTTTTTACCAAACTCGTATTTTGTATCAACAAGAATTAATCCTCGTTTTTTTGCTATTTCTGTCCCTCTTTGAAAAAGTTCTAATGAATATTTTTCAAGTGCTTCATATTCTTGCTTAGTAGCAAGTCCCCTTTTTAATATTTCTTCTTTGGAAATATCTTCATCATGCTCGTCTTTTGTTGTTGGTGTAATAATTGGAGATTCAAATTTTTGATTTTCTTTCATACCGTCTGGCAAAATCAAACCACAAATTTCTCTATCTCCATTTTTATAAATTCTCCATGCATGACCGGTCAAATATCCCCTAACAACCATTTCTATTTTAAAAGGAACAACCAAATGTCCAATAGTAACCATAGGATCCGGAACAGCAATTTTCCAATTTGGAACTATATCAGAAGTAGCATCTAAAAATTTAGAAGCAATTTGATTCAAAACTTCTCCTTTATAATTTATTTTGATAGGCAAAACTTTATCAAAAGCAGAAATTCTATCCGAAACTACCATTATCAAATATTCATTAGCAACTTTATAAAGGTCTCTAACTTTACCTTTATAAGAAGTATTTAAGTTTTCAAATTTGAAATTTCTTCCAATTAAAGATTTTTTCATTTTTATTAAAAATTTTATTTTTCATTATTTTTATATTATTATTGCAATAATATAAAAAATATTTAATTTTGTAAAAAATTTTTAATAAAAAAATAATGGAAACTAGCTTTGAATTTTTAAAAAAAATACAATGGATAATTCAACCAATAGCAGATTTAATTAGTTTTTTCTTTATTGGAAGCGGAGTTTATTGGTTAATTACGATTTTTTCTTTATATATTATATTTACTCTAATAAATGCAATTAGAAAAAGAATGCTTCTTGTAAGCTCTTCTAAATATACGAGGAATAAAGTTCTTTTTGGCGAAATTCCTTATATTATTATTTCTGAAGTAATGAATATTTTTTTAAAAATAATTACAAGATTACCTGTTCTTCTTGGAATTTTTTTATTTTTTATTTTTATAGGTGGAGTTTCAAAAGAGATAAAAAAAATAGTAAATTTTGTTGATGAGCAAAAATATAATAAAAAAGCGCAAAGTGTTTTAAAACAAATAGATAAAAGGCGAAAAGTTGCCGAAATTCAAATTACAGAAAAAGATTATTCTACAAATTTAACAACTATTAAAATTAATTTTTGTGATGAAAACGGTTTAGCTTTACCAAATAATATACAAATTGTAGAAATGAAAGGTAATAATTTTTATTTTAGTGCTGATGTTTTAAACTTTGAATACAGTGTTATTTCTGATTATAAAAATCATAATTTATTTTCAAATTATAAAATTTATAGTAATGAAGTTAGCGAGGAAAAAGGAATAAAATTAAATACAGAAAAAGACGGTTTACCGTATGTTTATCAATTATCAAGAAAAATAGTTTTAGGAATGACTTACGAAGAATTTGAAACTTATGCAAAAGATCTTATTATCTTAAAAAATAAACCCAAAAAAAGTAAAGCAATGGGTGTAGAAATAGAAAAAGTTGTAATTAATGAAAAACTTGGAAAAGGTCAAATTGTTTATTTGTGGATAGAAAAAAATGGAAAATTAAGCTTAGAAAGAAAATATTATTCTTCTTCTAAGAAAAGGAAAAGAAATCTAAAAAAGCCTAAAAATAAGAATAATAATATTTAAAATAAATTTTAATTATATTTATCAAATCCAAAATTATTTAAATTTTGGATTTTTTTTTAATTTTATTTAAAAAATTTATGTTTTTTTGAAAAAATTTTTTTTATGAAAGAAAAAGAAAGAGGTATTTTACCACAAAAAATAAAAGGTTTTAGAGATATTGATTCTGATTTAAATCAATTGAGATGGAATATTATTAATAAAGCAAAAGAAGTTTATAAATCTTATGGTTTTGAACAGCTTGACACACCAATTTTAGAATATGCTGACACTCTTGGAAAATATATGCCAGATAAAGAAAGTGTAGAAGAAGGAATTTATTCTTTTCAAAATCCAGAAAAAGAACCCGTTTATTTGAAAAATGGAGAAGAAATGCGAGACGAGAATGAAAATGTTATTATGGAAAATCATTTTCTTGCTTTACGATATGATTTAACTGCTCCTCTTTCTCGTTTTTACGCAGAAAAATTATGGAAAGAGTATTTGAGAGGAAATATCAAAGATGGAAAAGCTCCACTTTTTAGACGTTATCAATTTGGACAAGTTTTTAGATATGAATTAAAATTAACACCAGGTCGTTTTCGTGAATTTTGGCAATTAGATTTTGACACCATAGGAACTGCTGATGTTTCTGCTGATGCTGAAGTTTGTATAATTCTTGCCGACGCTCTTGAAAAAATCGGTTTGAAAAGAAAAACTTACATTGTAAAAGTAAATAATAGAAAAATTTTAAAAGGTTTTTTGCAAGCCATTGGGATAAATAGCGAAAATGACGAGCAAAATATTCTAAGAATAATTGATAAGTTTGATAAAATTGGTTTTGAAAATGTCAAAAAAGAATTGATGGAAGGACGTACAGATGATTCTGGCTCGGAAATCAAAGGAATTGGAATGGCAAAAGATACCGTAGAAAAAAAAATATATAATGAAGGAATAGAAGAATTAGAAAAAATGCATTTTATTTGGAAAAATTTAAACTTTTCTGAAGAACGTATTATTTTTGATTGCATTCTTGTACGTGGAATGGCTTATTATACAGGACCAATTTTTGAGGTAGAATCTTTACAGACTTATAAAGATAAAAAAGGTAGAAAAAGAAATGTTGGCTCTATTTGTGGCGGTGGTCGTTATGATAATTTAGTAAAAAATCTTCTGGGAATAAAAGTTCCTGCGACGGGAGCATCTATAGGAGTTGATAGACTTTCTGAACTTTTGACTCTAACGAAACAAGTTCCTGAAAAAGAAATTGGCTCTGTTTTTATCACAGTTTTTGACGATGAATTAATGCCAGAATATCAAAAAATTGCAAGAAGTTTAAGAGAAAAAAATATTAAAACAGAAATTTTTTATGGTTTCCAACGAAATTTAAAAAAACAATTAAAATATGCAGATAGAAAAAATAGTCCAATAGCAATTATGCTTGGAAGTAATGAATTAGAAAAAGGCATAGTTACTGTCAAAGATTTACGTATGGGACGAAAAATGCAAAATATAAAAGATAAAAAAATATGGAGAGAAAAAGTTCAGTTTCAAGTTAAAAGAGAAAAATTAATAGAAAAAGTATTAGAACTATTAAAATATTGAGTTTTTTTTAAATTATAAAAAATCATAAAAAAATAGCATTTTTTGAAAAAAATTTTTTTTTAATTATAAATAATTGCCGTTTTTTTAAAAAAAAAAATTATAAAAAGTATTGAAAAATTGCTGTTTTTTGAAAAAAATAAAATAAAAAAATTTTTTTCAAAATTCGTTCAAAATTTTATGATTTTTTATTTTCAAATTAAAAAAAAATTTTTTTCAAAAAATGCCCAAAATTTTAATAATTAAAATTTAATAATATGCGGTGAAAACACCGCACAGGCGCAGAAAAATTTTGTCGTTTTTTCAAAAAAAATTTTTTTTTAATAATTTAAAATCATTAAAATTTTGCATTTTTTTGAAAAAAAATTTTTTTTTAATAATTTAAAATCATTAAAATTTTGCGTTTTTTTGAAAAAAATTTTTTTTTAATAATTTAAAATCATTAAAATTTCGTCGTTTTTTTGAAAAAAAAATTTTTTTTTAATAATTTAAAATCATTAAAATTTTGCGTTTTTTTGAAAAAAAATTTTTTTTTTTAATAATTTAAAATCATTAAAATTTTGCGTTTTTTTGAAAAAAAATTTTTTTTTTTAATAATTTAAAATCATTAAAATTTCGTCGTTTTTTTGAAAAAAATTTTTTTTAAATTTAAAATCATTAAAATTTTGACATTTTTTTGAAAAAAATTTTTTTTTTAATAATTTATTATCATTAAAATTTTGCGTTTTTTTGAAAAAAATTTTTTTAAATAATTTAAAATCATTAAAATTTCGTCGTTTTTTGAAAAAAAATTTTTTTTTAATAATTTAAAATCATTAAAATTTCGTCGTTTTTTTGAAAAAAAAATTTTTTTTTAATAATTTAAAATCATTAAAATTTCGTCGTTTTTTTGAAAAAAAAAATTTTTTTAAATAATTTAAAATCATTAAAATTTTGTCGTTTTTTTGAAAAAAAATTTTTTTTAAATAATTTAAAATCATTAAAATTTTGCGTTTTTTTGAAAAAAATTTTTTTTTTAATAATTTAAAATCATTAAAATTTTAATTATTTTGAATTATAAAAAATTATTAAGATGTCCGATTTTTTGAAAAATTTTTTTTTGAGATTTTTAAATTTATTCTCCATAAAAAATTAGAACCAATTTTTTTTAATTTCAAAAAATCAAAAAATCTCAAAAAAATTTTTTTTTTTTTAATGCTGATAATTTTTTAAAATTTTCTTTGAAATCTTCTGAAGCGAGAATTTCTGGGACTATTTCTCCTGTTCCATCACAAATAGGACATTTTTCTGATACATTTATTGAAATTTCTGGACGTATTCTTTGCCTTGTAATTTGCATTAACCCAAATTTTGTTAGAGGTAAAATGTGATGTATTGTTTTATCATTAGCCATTTTTTCTTTCATACGATTATAAATTAATATTCTTTTTTCAATATTTTTCATATCAATAAAATCTATGACAATAATTCCTCCAATATCTCTTAGTTTTAACTGTCTCGCAATTTCATCTACTGCAATGTAATTTATATTAAAATTATTAGTCTCCTGGTCAATATTTTTTTTAGAACGGTTGCCGCTATTTACATCAATAACATGCATAGCCTCAGTTTTTTCAATTATTAAATACGAACCATTTTTAATATAAATTTTTTTTCCAAAAAGAACTCTAATCTGCTTTTCTACATCAAAAAACTCGAAAATATTATATTTACCTTTATAATAATTTATAATATTTTCATCTCTTCCTATTTTTTTTATATAATTTTTTATTTCTGTAAAAACTTTTTCATTATCAACATAAATTTTTTCTACAGATTTATTTAAAAGATCTCTTAGAATGGAAGTTGCTTGTTTTTCTTCACCAATAATTAGCTTCGGTGGAATAATTTTTTTTGTTTTTTCAAAAATATTCTCCCAAGAACTTACTAATTCTTTCAATTCTTTTTCTATTTCTATCTTGGCAATATCTTCAGCAACGGTACGAACAATTACACCATAATTATTAGGCTTAATTTCGGAAATAATATTTTTTAGACGTTCTCTTTCTATTTTATTTTCTATTTTTTTAGAAACATAAATTTTATTAGAAAACGGAAACAAAATAATATGATGACCTCTTAAAGAAATATCAGCACTTAAACGTATACTT
Organism: Bacteroidetes bacterium 4572_128; assembly: GCA_002084355.1. Classification (GTDB taxonomy): domain Bacteria; phylum Bacteroidota; class Bacteroidia; order Bacteroidales; family 4572-128; genus 4572-128. Next base: position 14,234 of record NBLL01000027.1, read on the forward strand.
TTAGAGGAAATTGCTTTCTTTGAAATTTGCACAAGAATATATTCGCCAGAATAAATCTCATTAGAAATTTTACTTTCATTTTTAATGTCACTCTCTAATTTTAGTTCTTCTATATCTGGCAATTTATGATTTGCAATGGATAATCTTAAATATCTTTTAAAATTTTTAAACTTAAAACCTAAATTTTTATAATGTAAAAAAGCATCTTTTTCATAACCAATATCTAAAAAAGCAGCATTTAAACTTGGCAATATTCTTTTAACTCTCGCAAAAAAAATATTACCCACAGCAAATTTATCATCTCTTTCTTCTTCTCGCAAAGAAACCAATTTCTTCTCTTCCAACAAAGCAAAAGCAATTTTTTTATTATTGGTATTTATAATTAATTCGCTTTTCACAATTTTTTATTAAAATTAAAAAAAAAAAACAAGTTATTAAAAAATAACTCGTAATTATAGTATATTGTACAAAATTCTAGAAAAAAAATTTCTAAATATAATATGAAAAAATAAAATTATCTTTTCTTTTTATGTCTATTTTTTCTTAGTCTTTTTTTCCTTTTGTGCGTAGCCATTTTATGTCTTTTTCTTTTTTTTCCGCTTGGCATAATTTTATAAAATTAATGATTAATAAATTTTTTTAACTATTTATTTAAAATTGGATTTTCCTTTTTAACTCTCCCTAAGAAAATTTTCGAAGGCTTAAAAGCTGGAATATTATGTGCTTCTATTATCATAGATTTATTAATAGATATATTTCTTGCAATTTTTTTAGCTCTTTCTTTTAGTACAAAAGAACCAAATCCTCTAAGGTAAACATTCTCTCCTTCAATGAGCGAATTCTTAACTATTTTCATAAAACTTTCTACAAATTCTAAAGTAGTATTTTTATCTATTCCAGTTTTTTTAGAAATTTTATTCACAATATCAGCTTTAGTCATATTTTATTTTTTTATTTAAAATCTATATTAAAAAAACGCAAATATAAAATATTTTTTTATATAAATGAAAAACAAAAGTAATATTTTTTTTAAATAAAAAAATATTTTTTTATTTTTTTATTTTTTTCATTAGAATAACATTTTCAACATGGTAGGTATGTGGAAACATATCAACAGCCTGCAATTTTTCAATAAAATATTTTCCAATAAAAGGAAGAAAATCTCTCGATTGAGTAGCTGGATTACAACTGACATAAATAATTTTTTCTGCGTCAGTTTTTAATATATTCTCAATAACTTTTTTATGCATACCTGCACGCGGCGGGTCAATAATTATTACATCTGGATAAGAATTTTTTTCAAAAAAACTTTCTGTTAAAATATTTTTCATATCGCCAGAAAAGAATTTAGTATTTTTTATGTCATTTATTTTAGAGTTTATTTTTGCATCTTCTATCGCTTCTTCAATAAATTCTATCCCAATAACTTTTTTAGATTTTTTTGATAAAAAATTTGCAATGGTTCCAGTTCCTGTGTAAAGGTCGTAAACGACTTCATCTCCAGTTAATTGCGAAAAATCTTTTACAATATTATAAAGAGAAATAGCTTGCATAGAATTTGTTTGGTAAAAAGATTTTGCACCTATTTTAAATTTCAAATCTTCTATTTTTTCTATAATAAAATAGTTTCCTTTGAAATTTTCAATTTTTAAATCCGAAATACTATCATTTTTTTTTGTATTAATAACATACATCAAAGAAGAAATTTCAAATTTTTCATATAAAGAATTTAATAACTTCTCTCGTTTTTCTTTATTTTCATGAAAAAAAGCAATAATTACCATTACATCATTATTTGTAGATGAAGTTCTTATAATTAAATTTCTTAAAAAACCATTTTGTTTTTTTAGGTCAAAAAATGTTAAATTATTTTCTAAAGCATAGTTTTTTACAAATAATCTAATTTCATTTGATGGTTCTCTTTGTAAATAACAATGTTTTACATCAATAATTTTATCAAATCTTTTTGGAATATGAAAACCTAAACCATTCATCTCGCCTTCAAATTTATTGTCGGAAAGATTTATTTCATCTCTTGTAAGCCAACGATAATTAGAAAAAGTAAATTCTAATTTATTTCGATAATATTTTGTTTTTTCAGATGGTAAAATTTCTTTAAAATCAGAAATTTTTGATTTTCCTATTCTTTCGAAAGCATCAAGAACTTGTTTTTGTTTATAAAATAATTGTTTTTCGTAAGGTAAAGATTGCCATTTACAACCTCCACAAATTTCAAAATGTTCACAAAATCCTTTTATTCTAATATCAGAATAATGATGAAATTTTATTGCTGTTGCTTCGGCATAATTTTTTTTCTTTTTTACAACTTTTAAATCTACGATGTCGCCAGGAATAGCATTATTAACAAAAAAAACAAAATCATTTACTTTTGCAATTGCTTTTCCTTCAGAAGCAATGTCTAAAATTTCAACATCATAAAAAAAAATATTCTTTCTTTTTCGTCCCATAATTTTTTTAATTTATTTGTTTTTGAAAAAATTTTTTTCAAAAAAACGTCAATTTTTTAATTAAAAAAAAATTTTTTTCCAAAAACCGCAATTTTTTTATGATTTATTTTTTATTAAAAAAAAATTTTTTTCAAAAATCGCCCAAATTTTTTTTTTTTTTAATCTTATAATTAAAAAATTTTTTCAAAAATCGCCCAAAATTTTAATGTTTTTTGATTTTATAATTAAAATTTTTTTCAAAAATCGCCCAAAATTTTAATGTTTTTTGATTTTATAATTAAAATTTTTTTTCAAAAATCGCCCAAAATTTTAATGCTTTTTGATTTTATAATTAAAAAAAAATTTTTTTTCCAAAAACCGCAATTTTTTATGAATTTAAAATTAAAAAAAATTTTACTTTAAAGTATCTTTTTCTTTTTTTACGATTATTTTTTTATCTTTTTCTTTAACTTTATCATAAGCTTTTATAGAAAAAACTTTTCCAACTTCATCGAAAATGTAAAAAATATTTTTTATATCTTGTTCATTAGATCTCATATTGTTATTTATGCTATCCAATTTATCAACCACAAGGTAAATTTCTTCTCTCTGTTTAGCTATTGTTTCATTACAATTTTGAATTGCTGTGCTTTTTTCCAAATTTTGTATTTCATTTTCCATAGTTTTTATACGAATTTTCAAATTTTCTACTTCTGTATTTTCTTTTTTAACTTCTTTTTTTGCTAAAATGAGTGGTACTTTTTTAAACTCTTTATAAATTAAAATACCCAAAACAAAAATAACCAAAAATACTATTATGTACAAAATTAACTTTTCAAAAAATTTCATTTTATAATTTTTTATTTACAAAAATAATTATTTTATTTTAATCATAAAAAAAATAAAAATACGTTTTTTTATTTTTATTTAAAATTATTTATTTTGAAGAATTTTATTTTTTTATTTTTATTTTTATTTTTATTACAAATAAATTTTTCTTTTTCTCAGCAAACAAAAGTTAGAGGAAAAGTGATAGATTCAAAAACAAAGGAAATTTTACCTTTTGTAAACATATCATTTATAGGAACAAACATAGGTACAATTTCCGATTTTAATGGAGAGTATTTTATAGAAACTAGAGAGGCAGGAGATACTATTTAAAATTACCTCCTGTTATTATTGTTGCTGGAGAAAATCCTGCTCATCCTTTGCTTGATAAAATTATCAAAAAAAGGAATGAAAATAACCCAAAAAAGTTAGAAAATTATAAATATGAAGTTTATAATAAATTTGAAATAGATTTCAATAATGTTGAAAAATATAAGGAAAATAAAATTTTAAAAAAAATAGATTTTATTTTTGATTTTATTGATACTTGTGCAATAACAGGAAAACCATATCTCCCAATTTTCATTACCGAAACTTTATCAGATTATTATTATCAAAAAAAACCTTTAAAAAAGAAAGAAGTAATAAAAGCAAGTCGCATTGCTGGTTCGCCAGACAATAACAGTATTTCTCAATTTATGGGAGAATTATACAGAGATGTTAATATTTATAAAAATTATATTAATATTTTTGGGAAAAAATTTGTCAGTCCAATTGCGAAATTTGGATTAATGTATTATAAATATTATCTTGTTGACAGTGCTTTTTTAGATGCTCAATGGTGTTATCAAATAACTTTTAAACCACGAAGAGTGCAAGAGCAAACTTTTACAGGTGAAATGTGGATACACGATACAACTTTTGCAATAAAAAAAGTAAAAGTAAGAATTTCTAAGGATGCAAATATTAATTTTGTTAATGAATTTTTAGCAACTGTGGAATATGTTCGGGTAGATAATAAAACTTGGTTCTCTAAAAAAGAAGAACTTTTTATTGATTTTAATTTAACTGACAGTACTGCCGGATTTTTCGGTAGGAATTCTACATCCTATAAAAATATAGTCATTAATCCAAAATTAGAAGAGGATTTTTTTAAAGAAAGAGCAAAAGAAATTAGTATTACTGTCGATGGTGCTTTTGAAAAAGATACCGTTTTCTGGAATAAAGCAAGACATGAAAAATTAACACAAAAAGAAGAAAATATTTATACACTTGTAGATTCTGTAAAAAAAGTTCCATTTGTTAGGAATCTTGTTAATATTGCGACAATTTTTGTTTCTGGTTATTATACAAAAGGATTTTTTGAATATGGACCTTATTTTACTTTTTATAGTTTTAATCCTATAGAAGGAAATCGGTTTCGTTTTGGAGGCAGAACCAGCGAAGAATTTAATAGAAGAACAAGATTTAATGGGCATTTAGCTTACGGAACGAAAGATGAAAAATTTAAATATGGTTTTGGTATAGTAAGGATTTTTTCTAAAAAACCGAGAGTTTCTGCAGGAATTTCTTATAAATATGATATGGAGCAAATTGGACAAAGTCAAAATGCTTTTATGTCTGATAATATTCTCATCTCATTACTAAGAAGAAATCCAAATTATAAACTTTCTATGGTTAGAGAATTAAAAGGCTTTTTGGAAAAAGAATGGTATCAAGGTTTTTCGAACACTATTCATTTAAGTTATAGAAAGATTTTTGATTCGCCTAAATATGTACCATTTGAAAATAAATTAAAAAATTTATTTTTTGACGATATTACTTCCACAGAAATTACTTTTAATATGCGTTATGCTTATAATGAAAAATTTGTTTATGGACAGTTTAGTAGGATAAGTCTTGGAACAGAATTTCCAATTATTAATTTGAATCTTACCGCTGGATTAAAAGGAGTTTTAGAATCTGATTATGAATATTTTAAAATAATTATGATTTATGAACATTATTTAAATGTTGGAATATTTGGAAGATTAAAATATGTTGCTGAAAGTGGTTATTTATTTGGAAAACTTCCTTATCCTTTGCTGAGATTACACGAAGGTAATGAAACTTATGCTTTTGATTTATCATCTTTTAATATGATGAATTATTATGAATTTGCAAGTGATAAATATATAAGTTTACATTTAGAGCATCATTTTGGAGGTTTATTTTTAAATAAATTTCCGTTAATTAGAAAATTAAAATGGAGAGAAATAATTTATGGGAAAGGTGTTATTGGAGAATTGGATAATAAACATAGAGATGTTATTGATTTTCCGGAAAATTTATTAAATGAAGTTTCTAAAAAGCCTTATTATGAAGCAGGAGTAGGAATAGAAAATATATTTAAAATTATTCGTATAGATGCTGTATGGCGTTTGTCTTATTTAGATAATCCAGATATTCAAAAGTTTGGAATACGTGCAAAATTACAAATTAGATTTTAAAAAAATAAAAATATAAATTATTTTTATTTTATAAATTTTAAATCGCAAAAATTAAAAAAAAAATTTTTTAAAATTCGTCCAAAATTTTATAATTTTAAAATTAATTAAAAAAAAATTTTTAAAATTCGTCCAAAATTTTATAATTTTAAAATTAATTAAAAAAAAAATTTTTCCAAAATTTTATAATTTTTAAATTAATTAAAAAAATTTTTTTTCAAATTCGTCCAAAATTTTAATATTTTCATTAAAAAAAATTTTTTTCAAAAATGCCGAATTTTTTTAATTTTTTGTAATTATTTTATTACACGAATAAATATTTTAAAATTTCAATTATAATAATATACTGCAAATTCTTAATATTATTTTTATAATTAAAAATTAATTTTTATATTTGTATAAATTTTTAATTAAAAAAATAATGTTAAAAAAATATTTACAATTAGAAACAGAAATAGTTGATGTTTTAAAAAGTATATATGACCCAGAAATTCCTGTAAATGTTTACGATTTAGGTTTAATTTATGAGATTGAAGTTGATAATTATGACAATGTAGAAATAAAAATGACTTTAACTGCTCCTGCTTGTCCTATGGCTGATTTTATTGTTTCGGAGATAGAAAATAAAGTAAAAGCGATAAAGCGAGTAAAAAAATTAATAGTAAATTTAGTTTTCGACCCGCCTTGGCATAAAGATTTAATGTCTGAAGAAGCATTGTTAGAACTTGGTTTAATTTAAATTTTTTTTTTTCAAAAATTGCTGTTTTTTTAATATTTAAAAAAATAATATTATGCTTCAAGAAATTATAAGTATTTTTATAGTTTTCATATCTTTTTCTTATTTTTTTTATAAGTTATATAAAAAATTCTCTAAAAAAAAAAAAAAAAATATTTGTGGTTCTTGTGTTTCTGATTATTGTAAAACCTGTTTGTTCTTTTTATAAATCAAATAATATTTAAAAAAAAATTATTAAATTTTTATTTACAAAAATAAATATTACTTTTGAATAAAACAAAACAAAAAAATTTAAAGAATTATGATGAGAATATTAATTTTTTTATGCTTTTTATCGTTTGTAAATATTAGTTTTGCACAAAAGAAAAAAGAGCATAAAAAACGTACTTTTATTGATAAAAGAAATAGGTTTTACATCAATAAATCTCTTCCAATTTATCTTAGAATAGCAACTTCTCCGGAAGAAGGTGCACCATCTCATTTACTTGAAAGCGAAGATTCTAAAGATTATGTTAATCCTTTATATCTTGATACAGAAGGTTATAATACAATAAGAACTCCTTCTAAAGTTGATAAAATAACAAAAAAAATAATAATGCCTGTAGAAGACATTATTTTTGAGGTTTATGCTGATGGTATGGCACCACAAACGAGCTCTAAATTTATCATTGATAATGATAAAAAATATAAAAAAGGTGGAATCTTTTACTATGGTAAAAACTTAAAAATAAAATTGAAATCTGAAGATGGTACTTCTGGTTTAGAAAATATTCATTTTTCTAATAATAATGTACCTTATGAAATTTATAAAGATATTATTAATATGAATATTGAAAAAACTCATATTTTCAAATATTATTCTTCTGATAATGTTGGTAATTCTGAAAAAGTTCATACTAAAGAATTTACTGTTGATTTAAATCCACCAAAAACAGTAATGGCAATAGATGGTCCAGTTATGAATGATATTATTTCTCCAAAAGCAAGTATTACGCTTTCTGCAAATGATAATCTTTCTGGAGTTAAAATAATAAAATATTATTTCGATGATGGTAAACATCATATTTATACAGGAAAACCAATTTCTTTATCACGTTTAAAAGATGGTGAACATACTTTTAAATTTTATGCTGTTGATAATGTTAATAATGACGAGCGAGACAGTGATAATTGGAAAAATGAAAATAAAGATAACGGTAAATATTCTTTTTATTTAGATAGTACTGTTCCAGAAGTAAACTATTTAATAGTTGGAGACCAACATATTGATAAGTATTTATATGTTTCACCAAGAAGTAAAACTAAATTATTTTCAGAGGATAATAAATCTGGTAGTTTAATTATTCAATATGGTATAGGAATACAACCAAATAGTGAATATTCTGTTCCATTTCATTTTATAAATAAAATAGGTTTACAAACAATAAATTATGTTGCCTTAGATAAAGTTACTAATAAGACAAAAAACAAAAAGTTAGTTGTTTTCTTAGATAATTTATCACCAGTTACTGGAATCACTTACGGAAGACCACAATTTTTTAATAGAGATACTTTATTTATAAATAAAACAACTTTCGTGAAATTATTTGCAGTAGATTATGAATCTGGTGTAAAAAGAGTAGAGTATTCTATAGATGGAGGGAATTATAAAGAATATAGTAAATTTGTTTTGCCAGAAGATGGTTTTCATAAAATTTCATTTAGGACTATCGATAATGTAAATAATGAGGAAGAATTTAAAACAAGCGAAGTTGTTGTTGATAATACTGCACCAGTTATTTATTTGAATATGAGCATTTTACCAATAGGAGAAAAAGATGGTTTAGCAGTTTATCCGCCTTATACAAGAATGTATATAGCAGCAACAGATAAATACTGTGGTACAGAAAAAATACTATATTCTATAAACGGTGGTAAAATGAAAGATTATTCTTCATCTGATAATATTTCTAAGAATAAATTCCTTACTAAGGAAAGAAAATATAGTGTTAGAGTAATTGCAAAAGATAAATTAGGAAATCAAAATGAAAAAACGATACAATTTTACATAGACAGAAAAGGAGGAAAATTGTAAATTTTTTATGAAAATTTATTAAAAAGAATGTATTTTATAAAATACATTCTTTTTAATAATTCCTTGTTTTTTTATTTCCTTTATGTCAATTTTTTGAAATTTAATATCAAAATATAATGTAAAAAATTGGCATTTTTTGAGAAAAAATTTTTTTAATTTTAAAAAAGCATAAAAAATTGGCGTTTTTTGAGAAAAAAATTTTTAAATTATAAAATTCATAAAAAAACGGCAATTTTTTCAAAATTTTTTTTTTTAATTAAAAACTTCTATAATTTTACATTCCATTTTTTTTAATGGAATTAAATCTATATTTTTTAAACTTGCAGGAATTAAAACAGTTTCGCCTTCTTCTATAAAAACTTTTTTATCATTATCATAAATTATTTTGAAATTGTTTTTCAAACAAATAAAAATAATAAAAGAATCTATAGAATTATAATTCTTTTCAATTTTTTTATCAAAATACAAAATATTAGTTTTGAAATAATTTGTATTTATAATTTTAGAAGTTTTATTTTTAATAATTTTATAATCTGTTTTATAGGATTCATATTTTTTATAATCAATAGCATCTTTAGCTAATTCAGTATGTAATTCTCTCGGCTTTTCATTACTATCTTTTCTATCGAAATCATAAATTCTGTAAGTAATATCAGAAGATTGTTGAATTTCTGCGAGTAATATTCCTTCTCCAATATTATGAACTCTGCCAGATGGAATAAAAAAAACATCGTCTTCTTTTACTGATTCATAATTTAAAATATTATCTAAAGTTTTATTCTCAATATTTTCGAGAAAAATTTTTTTATCAATTTCTTTTGAAAAACCAGATATTAATTTTGCATTTTTTTTTGCTCTCATTATATACCATAATTCATTTTTCCCAAAACTTTGATGTCTTTCTTTTGCTATTTTATCATTTGGGTGAACTTGTATTGATAATTTTTCTTCTGCATTTATAAATTTAATTAATAATGGAAATTCTAAACCGAATTTCTTATAAACAGAATCTCCGACTAATTCGTCCATATAAATTTCTATTAACTCATTAATAGAGTTCCCTTTTAAGAATCCATTTTTTACTACAGAAACATTTTCTTGTAAACCAGAAATTTCCCAACTTTCATCGCCCCAAATTTTATTTTTTAAAATCTTTTTGAACTTTAAAGGATATAACATTTTATTTTATATTTTTTTGCAAAATACAAATTATAATGAGAAATAATAAAAATTATTTCTCATTATAAATAATTTTTAATCCCCCATTGTCATTTTTTCTACAATCTCTGTTGTTAAAGATTTCGGTCTTTCTATAGGATATGCAAGCGCTCTGTCCCAAATTAAATTTGCACTAACGCCTATTGTTCTTGCGATACCAAATAAAACAGTATAAAAATCATATTCTTTTAAACCGTAATGCCATTGAATAACTCCAGATTGTCCATCTACATTAGGCCATGGATTTTTCGCTCTTCCGTGTTTTCTTAAAATATCTGGCACTACATCATATAAAAGATTTACATATTTAAAAACTGGGTCGTTTGGTAAATGTTTCAAACAAAAGTCTCTTTGAGATTGATAACGTGGGTCAGTTTTTCTAAGAACCGCATGTCCATATCCCGGAATAACCTGTCCAGAATTTAGCGTATCCCAAACAAATTTTTGCATTTCTTCTTTTGTCGGAGTTTTATCTCCCATTTTTTTCATCAACTCTTGCAACCAACGTAAAACTTCTTGATTTGCTAATCCGTGCAAAGGACCAGCAAGTCCATTTAACATCGCAGAAGTAGAATAATAAATATCAGATAAAGCACTGGAAACTAAATGTCCAGTATGAGCACTTACATTACCACTTTCATGGTCGCTGTGAGTAATGAAATACAAACGCGAAACATCATCATAAGGTTTTCCTATTCCCATCATTTTGGCAAAGTTTGCTCCCATATCTAAATCTGGATTTCCTTCAATAGTTACACCCTTTTTATATCTTTTCCTGTAAATATAAGCAGCAATTTCTGGAACTTTTGCAATAAGTTGCAAAGTATCTTCGTAATAAAATTGCCAATAATCTGTCTTTTTTATACCTTCTAAATATTTCCTAGCAAAAACAGATTCTTTTTGCATAGATAAAATCGCAGCAGAAAACATTGCCATAGGATGTGATTCTTTTGGCATCGCATTTATTACATCATAAACGTAAGTAGGTAATTTACTACGTTTTTTCAATTCTCCTCTTACTTGTTTGATATTATCAGATGTCGGAAATTCACCTGTTAATAATAAATAAAAATGTGCTTCTACACAAGGAATTTCTGCATTTTCCGGACGAGGCAATTTTTCTAAAATTTCTGAAATTGTGTAACCTCTAAAACGTATTCCTTCATTAGGATCCAAAGATGAAATATCAGAAATTAGACATTTCACTCCTCGCATTCCGCCTATTATTTGAGCGACAGTAATATCATCAATTTTTGTATCTCCATATTCTTTCAACAATTTTGTTGTTCGTAGTCTCCAAGCCTCTATTTTTTCAAATAACTTCTCTTTTAGTGTTTTCATTCTATAAATTTTTATTAAAAAACAAAATAAACTTTGACAAAGATACATTTTTTTTTATAAAAAAAATTTTTTTATGATAAAAATCATTTTTTTTTATAAAAATTAAAAAAAAATTTAAATTTTTGCCATTTTTTTATATTTTCCATAAGCAATTTTTTCTAGAACAACAAAATTCCACCATTTTCCAATATTGTATGCACCTCGCATTTTTTTTCCCTTATTTAAATTAATAGCTACTGCCATTTGTGCAATTAATTGTCTAAGTGGGTCAGAATTTGTCGCTTGTTTTTTAAATTCCTGCAAAAAGAAAAAAGGTTTTTCTGGCTCTGTTTTACCACTTGCAATCATAAAATCAGGTCTTCCTTTTAATATTTTTCCATTTACAATTCCTGAAAGTTCTGGTTGATACCATTCTCTAAAATTTTTTGTATAAAAATATATTTTATGTAAAAGAGGGCTAATAAAATGTCCAAATAATTGATATTCAATATAATCAGAGATATTATACCTATTAGCTTCTATTAATTCTACAAGAAATTTTTCATCTAATTTATCAATTTTATAATTAAAATTAAACCATTCTTCAAAAATATCTTGTTTTCTTACTTGGTCAAAATGACTTATTTCTTTTAATATTTTAATATTTATTTCTGAGAAATTATATATTTTTTGCATAATTTTTTTAATTGGAATTATTATTATAAAAAATTCAAAAATAAAATGTTTTTTATAAAAAACATTTTATTTTTGAATAAATTATTTATTTTATGAAAAAAAAAAATTTGATAATTTATTGTTTTTTTTTAATTTTTTATGGATTTTCAAATTCGCAAGTTTCTAATGCAATCGAAAGTTTCCAAGAACAAAAACAATATTCTAATTCTTATTTGTATAATCATGATTACAAAAAACATAAATCCTCAAATTCTGAAAACGACAGCACAATTAATTAGATTAAATTTATTAATGAATGTAAATTTGATAATTATCTTGCAATTTTTAATTTTTAAAAGTTGAAGATTTTTGTAAAAAGTTCATAAATTATTAAATTTAAGAATAAAAAAAATTATTTTAATTTAAAAATGAAATATATTTTATAAAAAATGAAAATAAGATATTTAAAAAATAAAGAAATAAATTTAAAATCATGGGATAATTGCATTTCTAATTCTTTTAATGGAATACTTTATGCTTATTCTTGGTATTTAGATATTTTATCAGAAGGATGGGAAGCTTTGGTTTATGATGATTATAAAATCGTCATGCCTTTGACTAAAAAAACTAAAAAAGGTTTTTCTTATTTATCACAACCATTTTTTACTCAGCAGCTTGGAGTATTTTCTTCGGAAAAATTAAATGCAGAAATAGTTGAAAATTTTTATAAATCTATTCCGAGAAAATATTTATTAATAGATATTAATTTTAATTCTTTTAATAAAATAAATTTCCAAAATGTAGAAAAAAATATAAGAAAAACTTATCTATTAGATTTAATTCAAGATTATGAATGTATAAAAAAAAATTATTCTAAGAATGCAAAAAAAAATATAAAAAAAGCAAATAAATATGGAATCACAATTAGAAATTCTGTTGTACCAAATGATTTAATTAATTTATTTAAAGAAAATGTGAACCTTAAAGAATTTAAAGAAAAAGAATATAATAATATAAGAAAATTAATGTCCATAGCAAGACGAAAAAAAATAGGAATGTTTTATTCTGCATATACTAAAGAAAATAATTTATGTGGAGCAAGTTTTTTTATTTCTATTAGAAATCGTGTATTTTATTTGTTTACGGCTTCTTCAAAAGAAGGAAGAGAAAAAAGTGCGATGTTTTCTTTGATAGATAATTTTATTAAATCTAATTCAAGAAAAAATCTTACTCTGGATTTTGAAGGGTCTAATGTAGAAGGAATAGAACGTTTTTATAGAGGTTTTGGTTCTATACCAAGCTATTACACTAATGTAAGAAAAAATAAATTACCTAAATTTATTAAATTTTTTATGAAATTTTAATTAAAAAAATTTCTATAAAAAATTATTATTTAAATAAAATGATATTAATTTAATGATTCGTCATCTCAAAATCAAAATAAATATCTTTAATTAATATTATGAAAATAAACCAATTTTTTTTAATTTAAAAATATTTGTATATAAATTTTTTGAAAAAATTGTAAAATTGTAATAAAAAAAATTTTATTTCATAATAAAAAATTAACTTTGTTTTTTTTTTATTATAAAAATTATTTTATGAAAATATCTATAGTAGGCACAGGTTATGTTGGATTAGTATCTGGAACTTGTTTTGCAGAAACAGGAATTACTGTCACTTGTGTTGATCTTGATAAGAAAAAAATTGACGGTTTAAATAATGGGATAATTCCTATTTTTGAACCAGGTCTTGAAAATATGGTAAATAAAAATGTTTCTAAGAAAAGATTATTCTTTATGCCGTTGGAACGCCTCCAGATGAAGATGGAAGTGCAGATTTAAAATATGTTTTATCTGTTGCAAGAGAAATTGGAAAATATATGAACAATTACATGGTAGTTGTTACGAAAAGTACAGTTCCAATAGGAACAGCAAAAAAAGTAAAAGCCGAAATTAAAAAAGAATTAGAAAAAAGGAATTTAAATATTCCTTTCGATGTTGCTTCTAATCCAGAGTTTTTAAAAGAAGGAGATGCAATAAATGATTTTTTAAAACCAGACAGAATTGTTGTTGGAATTGAATCAGATAGAGCAAAAAAACTCTTGAAAAAACTTTATAAATCATTCCTATTAAATGGACATCCAATTTTATTTATGGACGTGCCATCTGCAGAATTAACAAAATATGCAGCAAATTCTATGTTAGCAACAAAAATTAGTTTTATGAATGATATAGCTAATTTATGTGAAATTGTTGGTGCAGATATAAATAATGTGCGAAGAGGAATTGGCAGTGATAGTAGAATTGGAAATAAATTTATTTATGCTGGAGTTGGTTATGGTGGGTCTTGTTTTCCGAAAGACGTAAAAGCACTTATCAAAACAGCAGATGAAAATTCTTATTCTTTGAGAATATTAAAATCGGTAGAAGATGTAAATGACGATCAGAAATTTGTTTTATTTTCGAAAATAAAAAAACATTTTAATGGAAATTTAAAAGGAAAAAAGTTTGCTATATGGGGACCCAGTTGCAATAAATGAGGCAAAAAGAAAATTAGGTGATAAAATAGAATATTCAAAAGACCAATATCAAACATTAATAAATGTAGATGCTTTGTTAATCGTTACAGAGTGGTCTGAGTTTAGAGTTCTAAAATTCAAATTATTAGAAAAATTAATGAACGAAAAATTAATTTTCGACGGCAGAAATATATATGAAAAAGAAGAAATGAAAGAAAATAATTTTACATATTATAGCATAGGAAGAAAATAATTTAATGAGGAATGAATAATTAAGAATTAGGAATGTAAATGTTTTATATTTCTTTTTCTTTTTTATTTAATTGATTTTTCAATTCTTTGTAAGAATTCTTATTTAGAAATTTTTATCCAATTTATAAATTCATATTTTCTGTTTTTTTTTAATAAAAAAATTTTCATTAAAAATATTTTTTTTTAATTTTGTTTAAAAAAATTAAAAAAAAATTATGTATTTAATTGATACTCATACGCATTTATTTCTCAAAGAATTTGAAAAAGATATAGAAAAAGTTATTTCGCGTTCCATTGAAAATAAAGTAAAAAAATTAATTCTTCCAAATATTGACAGCACAAGCATAATTCCACTTTTAAATTTATGTAAAAAACATAAAAATATTTGTTTTCCAAGCATAGGTTTACATCCTTCTTCGGTTAAAGAAAATTTCAAAGAAGAATTAAAAATTGTTGAAAATTATTTGAAAAAGGAAAAATTTTATTTTATTGGAGAAATAGGAATAGATCTATATTGGGATAAAAGTTTTAAAAAAGAACAAATTTTTTCTTTCGAGAAACAAATTGAATTTGCAGAAATTTATAATTTACCAATAATTATTCATATGCGAAATTCTTACGAAGAAATTTTAAAAATTTTGTGTAAAAATTCAAAAAAAAATTTAAAAGGAATATTTCATTGTTTTTCGGGGAATTTAAAACAAGCAGAAAATATTATAAATTTAGGTTTTAAATTGGGAATAGGTGGAGTTTTGACTTTCAAAAATTCCGGTTTAGATAAAGTAGTAAAAAATATTTCTTTGGAAAATATTGTTTTAGAAACTGATTCTCCTTATCTTGCACCTCACCCAAAAAGGGGAAAAAGAAATGAAAGTAGTTTTTTAATTTATATTGCCGAAAAAATTGCTGAAATTAAAAATATTAATATAAAAGAAGTTGCTGAAATTACTTCTTATTATTAATTTATTTGCGATATTTTTTATGTCTTTTTCAATTTTCGAAGAAAGAATTTCTTTGAAAATGATTCAAAAAAGACTTTTTAAAGATAAATATCTTAATGTTGAAGCAAATATTTATTATAATTTTGAAAATGGAAAAATGATTACAAATTATATTTATCCAGAAAATTATATTTTTATTAGCAATAAATATGGCGAAACAAAAATTTATTATCCAGATAAAAATCAAGTGGAAATTAAAGTTGATGAAATGCTTTCGTCAGAAAATAATTTATTATTTTATTTTACTTCAAATCAAACTTATGATATGGGTTTAAAATCTTTGAAATTTAAAATAAATGAAACTCATTTTGAAGAAGATTTAATGATAACTTTATGGTCGCCGCCGACAGAATTGTTAGAAAAAATCAATAAAATTAAAATTGTTCATAAAGATTATTTACCAATTTATACTGCTTATTTTAATAATAAAAATCAAATTATAAAAAAGATTTTTTATTCTAAATACGAAAATTTTACAAAATTTTCTATTCCTCGTCTAATTACAGAATTCAATTTTCTTGAAAATGGAGATTCTAATGTCAGCAAAATAATTTATTCGGACATTAAAATTGGAAAAGATGCAAATAGTAATTTATTTGATTTTGAAATTCCAAGTGATGCAGAAATATTAAAAAAAAATTAGAAAAATGAAAAATTTTTTTATTATTATATTAATAATAAGTTCATTAAAAATTTATTCTCAAACAGAAAGTGATTTCGAAATTATTAAAAATAGAAGTTTTGAAAATAAAAAATATGACGATAGAATAGTTGATTTTGGAGTTTCTGATAATAAGAATAAATTTATAAAAAATAATCCATTAAATCTTTTTATGGGAAGTTTTATGTTTTTTTATCAAAAAATAGTTTCTGAACAGTTTTTTGCAACTTGTCTTTATGAGCCAACTTGTTCGGCTTACAGCAGGAAATTAATTAAGGAATTTGGAATTTTCAAAGGAATAATTTCTTCGGCAGATAGATTATCAAGATGCAATAAAATTTCGGCAACAGGAATTCATCATTTTAAATTTGATAAAAAAACTCATAAGGTTCACGAAAAAACTAATTTCTATAAATAATTTTTTATGATAAAAACAGCAATTGTAATTTTAAATTGGAACGGAAAAGATTTTTTAAAAACATTTTTACCATCAGTTGTAAAATTTTCTAATTCATATGAAAATAAAATTTTTGTAATTGACAATGGTTCTGACGATGATTCTGTGGAATTTTTAAAAGAAAATTATAAAAATATTACTTTAATTTTATTAGAAAAAAATTACGGTTTTGCAGAAGGTTATAATAAAGGACTTTCTAAAATTGAGGCAAAATATTTTATTTTATTAAATTCTGACCTTGAAGTTACAAGAAATTGGATAAAACCGATAATTGATTTTATGGATAAAAATGAAAATGTTGCCGCTTGTATGCCGAAAATAAAATCATATCATTTTAGAGAAAATTTCGAATACGCAGGTGCTTCTGGTGGTTTCATTGATAAATTTGGTTATCCATTTTGCAGAGGACGAATTTTTGAAATTACGGAGAAAGATAACGGTCAATATAATGAAAAAATGGAAGTTTTTTGGGCAAGTGGTGCTTGTTTTTTTATACGTTCTAATTTATATAATTCTTCCGGCGGATTGGATAAAGATTTTTTCGCTCACATGGAAGAAATAGATCTTTGTTGGAGATTGAAAAATTTGAACTATAAAATTATGTGTATTCCCGAAGTTGAAGTTTTTCATTTTGGTGGAGGAACAATGCCAAAAACAAGCTCAAGAAAATTATACCTAAATTTTAGAAATAATTTATTAATGATGTATAAAAATTTAGAAGAAGAAAAATTAATTTCTATTTTGCTAAAACGTATGTTATTGGATTGGATTTCTGCTTTTATGTTTTTATTTAAATTAGAATTTTCTTATTTTTTTGCTGTTTTTAAAGCACATATTTCATTTTATAAAATGACAAAAAAGTTCAAAAAAAAACGTCAAATTTTACAAAAAAAAGTTTTAAAGAATAATCATAAAACAGTTTATAAAAAAAGTATTGTTTTTGATTTTTTCATAAGAAGAAAAAAAATATTTTCAAAAATAATTTTTAAAATTTAAATATTTGTTTTTTTTAATTTTCTAAAATTTTAATAATTTAAAAATAAAAAAAAAATTTTTCCAAAAAATGCCGAAATTTTAATAATTTATGTAACCGCTCATTATAGTATGGTAAAAAAAGTTTTTTCGCAAAAAACAAAAAAAATATCGTAATGAAGAAATTGCCAAAAAAACGAATATATAAAACAAAATTATTACAAATTATTATCATATTGAAAAAAATAAAAAAAATATGTGTTTACAGAAAAGAACAATTTTGTATTTTATTAAATTTAAATCATTTTTATTGGAAAATAAATTGATGAATATAATTTTGTTTTCTTTTTGGACGGTCAAAAAACATTGTATTATCAATTTTTAAAAAATTTAAATGGAAAAAGATCAAAATAAAAAAAAAAATCCCAAAAAAATACATCAAAAATGTTATAACATTACAAAATTAATGAATATATTTGAATAAATTATTATTATATTCCAAATTATGCGACAGAAATAAAGCTTCTTTAAGAAATTCTAGCAAATGGTAGAAAAAGAAAATGATAAATATTTGCACAAAACAAAATAAATAATGGCATGGATGGTCTGAACAAGTATCTAATGCTACGGTTTTTAGCTTCATTTTTTAAATAAAAATGTGGAAAAATGGTTAAAATATAATAAAATATTTTCAAAATGATTCTTAATGTCGATTTTTAGCAAAAAAAACCCAAATATAATTTTGTATATTTAAAATCGGCAAAATTTTTATGATTTTATTTTTAATAAAAAAAAATTTTTTGTTTAACTTTCCAAAAGTTTGAAACTTTTGGAAAGTTGTTAAATAAAATTTCGGCTTTTTTCATTAAAACTTTATTCAAATTATAAACTCTCCAAGATGGATAACCGTTTTTTGTTGCTTGTGTTTGATTATCTTCGCCAAAAGGCGAAAAA
>NBLL01000028.1 GCA_002084355.1 Bacteroidetes bacterium 4572_128
TATTTTGAAATTTAAAAACATTAAAATTTTGGACGAATTTTGAAAAAAATTTTTTTTATTTTGAAATTAAAAAATATTAAAATTTTGGACGATTTTTGAAAAAAATTTTTTTATTTTGAAATTGAATAATTGTGCGGTGAAAACACCGCACAAGCGCAAATTTAAAAGCATTAAAAAAATTGATTTTTTTTTTTATAAATCTAAAAATTTATTAGCATATTATTTATTTCTGATAATATTATTACCAAATCAGGTTCTTCACTTGGAACTATTTTGCTTGGAATATGTTTATGATGCGGAAATGTTGATATATTATGATGATGTTTAACATTATCATATCTAAAAATCATAGTATTGTCATTTGCCATATAATGATATTTGTATTTTATTTTTATTGCTTTTTTAGAAATTATTTTTACCACTTCAATAAATTCTAATATCCGTTTTCAAAAAATAATGAACCTTTTAAAATACCAAAACTATCGTCTATTTTTTTCTTTTCTATTTGTTGTATTACAACTATATCAAAATTTGCGATAATTTGTTCTCTTTTAATAAAATAATTATTTATCATAAAATCAAATATTTTATCTCTTTTTGATAATCTTTGTATATTTCATACTCACCGCTCCAATGGTAGAAATCGGTATTTTCGTCTCCAAGTTTTCCGCTTTCAAATAAATCGTAAAATTTTTCACTTGTCATGGAATATTTTTTCTCAAAATATGCAAAATCTAATTTCATCAATTTGATTGCTTTTTGCAATTGTGAGGTTCTATATAATAAAATTTCATTGAACATTTTATCATAATTTCCACTGTAAACCAAAACATAATTACTTAATTTTTGTTTGGTTATCTTTTGTAATTTTATGTCTATCATAGATTTTTATTTTATATTTTAATTATTTCTCTTGCATTTTGTTTTTTTATAAAATCTTATTTATGAAAATAAGATTTTTTTGCAAAAGTAAATTTATTTTTTTTAATTTGAAATTATAAAAACATTAAAATTTTGGACGAATTTTGAAAAAAAAATTTTTTGATTTTAACCACCGATAAATCGGTGGTTTTCAAAAAATATTAATATTTTAAATTTTAAAATTTTCTAAATCATTTATTTCAAAATTGTAAATATAATTTGCTTTTTCTTTATTTTCAGCATAAACTTTTTTTATGAAAATTTCGGCATTTTTTTTATAATTTTCATCTCGCATACTATCTATAACAAAAAGATATGAAACAATAATATTTCCAGCCATTTCTACCAAACGACGAGAATGAAAATCTAAAAATTCAATATTATTTTTCGATTTTACTTTTTCAACGACATCTTGAAATTCATTTGTCATTTTAATCATTTTATCTTTTAAATCAAAAAATTCTTCTTTATTTACCTCTTTTTCATAATTTTTAATTTGTGATAAATAAAAATTACTTGTAACATTTCTTATGGCAGCAACCACTTGTAATTGCGAAGTTCCTTCATAAATACTTGTAATTCGAGCGTCTCGATAAAGTCTTTCCACAGAAAAATCTTTCATATAACCTGTCCCTCCGTGAACTTGCATAGCGTCATAAGTTATTTGATTTGACATTTCGCTTGCCATTAATTTCAAAACAGGTGTGTAAGCATCAGACAGACGTTTATAAAATTTCATTTCTTTTCGTTCTGCCGGAGTTAATTTTCTTTCTTTTGAAATATCTGTTAAAATTTTATACATATCTGTAAAACGAGCTGTTTCATATAACAAACTTCGCTGAGACTGAATTTTTACTTTCATTAATTTTAACATCTCATAAACCTGCGGAAATTCTATGATTTTCTTATTAAATTGAGACCTTTCATTAGCATATTTTTTTGCTTCTCGATAAGCAGCTTCAGAAATCCCAATGGATTGACCACCAACACCAAGACGAGCAGCATTCATCAAAGACATTACATATTTTATTAAACCCATACGAGTATTTCCAACAAGTTTTGCGGGAGCATCTTTAAAAACAATTTCACAAGTTGGCGAACCTTTTATACCAAGTTTATTTTCTAATCTCCTGATTATAGTAGCATTATCTTTTTTTTCGTAAACAAATAAAGACAGTCCACGTCCATCTTTTGTGTCTTTTTCGGAACGAGCAAGAACAAGAGAAATATCAGCATCTCCATTCGTTATAAAACGTTTTACTCCATTTAAAAACCAAGTGTTTTTTTTCTCATCAAAATGAGCTTGCAAACCAACTGCTTGTAAATCTGACCCAGCATCAGGTTCAGTTAAAGACATGGCTCCGGTTTCACCTTTTGAAAATCTTGGCAAAAATTCATCTTTTAATTCTTCGCTTGCGAAATCGTGTAAAGTTTCACCGCAATCTTGTAAACCCCAAATATTTGCAAAACCAGCGTCAGCACGAGAAATAATTTCGCCAACCATAATATATGGAACGATAGGAAAATTTAGACCATTATATTTTCTCGGTATAGTCATTCCGGTAAGTCCGGCTTTTACCAGAGCATTATAATTTTCTTGTGTTCCATCAGCATAAAAAACCCTATCATTAATTAATTTTGCTCCTTCTTTATCAACAATTTCTGCATTTTTACTAATAATTTCTCCGGAAATTTCTCCAACTATTTCTATGATTTTATCATAATTATCTATAGTATCCTCGAAATTTATATTTGCATAATCGTATTTATTTTTATCACTAAAAGAACGTTCTTTTAATTCCACTATTCTTTTCATCAGCGGATGCGATAAATGAAATTTTATATCTTTATTATCTGTATAAAAATTAGCCATCTTTTTTAATTGAAAATTTTTCTCAAAAATAAAAAAAAATTAAAAAAAAAATCGTTTTTTTTGAAAAAAATTTTTAATTATAATTATGAAAAATAAAATTTATCTAAAAAATATAATAGATGGAAGTTTTTTAAGCAAAGAATTATTTATTGAAATGTTGCCTTATATGTTTTTTTTAACTTTTCTAACTATTTTTTATATTGGAAACCGTTATCACGCAGAAAAAATATTTAGAGAAAGAAGTATTTTGAAAAAAAAAATAGAAAATTTAAGAGCCGAATCTATAACAACAACTTCTCATTTAATGTTTATTAGCAAAGAGTCCGAAGTAATTAAACTGGTAAAAAAACAAAAATTAGAACTATTAGAATCTAAATTTCCACCAAAAAAAATCTTTATTGAAAAATAAAAAATATTTTAAAATTTAAACTATGAAAAATTTGAACGAAATTATTAAAGAAAATTTATTTTGTTTAATTTATTTTTCCAATGAAAAATGTAATGTTTGCAAAGTTTTAAAACCAAAATTGCAAAATTTATTAGAAAATAAGTTTCCCAAAATAAAATTTCAAACGGTAAATATAGAAGAAAAACCAGAAATTATAGGACAATTTGAAATTTTTACAATTCCAACAATAATATTTTTTTATGATAAAAAAAGAGAATTTACATTAAATCGTTATATGAGTTTGTTTGAATTGGAAAAAAAATTAGAACGGTTTTATAATGTTTATTTTTCAAATATTGGAAAAAAAAACGAAAGAAAACATTACGTTTATACCAAACCAATTTTTTAATAATTATTTTTATAATAATAAAAATATTATTTGTTTTTTTTGAAAAATTCAAAAAAAAACGTTTTTTGTAAAAAATAATTTTTTATGAAAAAAAGAGATATTTCAGAGGTTTTAAAAGATAAAATTTTAGTTCTCGACGGAGCTATGGGAACTATGATTCAAAATTATAATTTGAAGGAAAAAGATTTTAGAGGAGAGCGATTTAAAAATTATCATATTGATTTGCAAGGAAATAACGATTTGCTTTCTATAAATCAAAAAAAAATTATTTCGGAAATTCATGAAGAATATTTAATTGCGGGAGCAGATATTATAGAAACAAATACTTTTAGTGCAAATCGTATTTCTATGGCTGATTATAAAATGGAAAATTTAATTTATGAATTAAATTTTTCTTCTGCTCAAATTGCAAGAAAAATTGCAGATATTTATACAAAAAAAAATCCAGAAAAACCACGTTTTGTTGCCGGTTCAATTGGACCAACTAATAAAACAACATCTATTTCACCGGATATAAATAATCCTGCTTTTCGCTCTGTAAGTTTTGACGAAATGGTAATTTCATATTATGAGCAAGTTGAAAGTTTAATTGATGGAGGAGTTGATTTATTGCTTGTGGAAACTATTTTTGACACTTTAAATGCAAAAGCTTGTTTGTTTGCAATAAGCGAAATTTTTGAAAAAAAAAACATAAAAATTCCTGTGATGATTTCCGGAACAATCGCCGACAAAAGCGGCAGAACTTTATCTGGACAAAATTTAGAAGCGTTTTTGACTTCAATGTCACATTTTGAGCTATTAAGTTTTGGTTTTAATTGTGCTTTTGGAGCTAAGGAAATGTTACCACATATAGAACAACTATCTAAAATTTCTCCTTTTTTTGTGTCTGCTTATCCAAATGCTGGTTTTCCCAATTCTTTTGGTAATTACGATGAAACTCCAGAAACTATGGGAAAAGAACTTAAAAAGTTTCTTGATAAAAAAATTGTAAATATTATTGGTGGTTGCTGTGGAACGCGTCCAAAACATATAAAGTTTTTTTCTGATTTAGTGAAAAATTATTCGCCACGTGTTTTGCCAAAAATTGAAATTCAAACGCAAATTTCTGGTTTAGAAAATTTAATCATTTCGGAAGAAAAAAATTTTATAAATATTGGTGAACGAACAAATATTGCTGGCTCACAGAAATTTGCAAAATTAATTAGGAATAAAAATTACGAAAAAGCAATAGAAATAGCAAGAAAACAAGTTGAAAATGGTGCTCAAATTCTCGATATAAATATGGATGATTCTCTAATAGATGCAAAAAAAGAAATGAAATATTTTTTAAATTTACTTTCTTCAGAGCCAGAAATTATTAAAATTCCTATTATGATAGATTCGTCTGATTTTGAAGTTATAGAAAGTGCTTTAAAATGTTTGCAAGGAAAATCCATAGTAAATTCTATTTCTTTAAAAGATGGAGAAAAAATTTTTATAGAAAAAGCAAAAAAAATTAAAAAATATGGTGCTTCTATTGTTGTGATGGCTTTTGACGAAAAAGGACAAGCAATGGATTTTCAAAGGAAAATAAAAATTTTGAAAAGATCTTATGAAGTTTTAGTAAAAAAAGTAAATTTCTTAGCACAAGATATAATTTTTGACCCGAATATTTTAACCATAGGAACTGGAATAAAAAGTCATAATAATTTCGCTGTAGAATTTTTAAATGCAACAAAATGGATAAAAGAAAATTTAAAATTTACAAAAGTTAGCGGAGGAATTAGTAATTTATCTTTCGCTTTTAGAGGAAATAATTTTATTCGTGAAGCGATGCATACAGTTTTTTTGTTTCACGCAAGAAAATTTGGTTTGGATATGGGAATTGTGAATGCTGGAAATTTGCCGATTTATGATGAAATTCCGAAAAATTTAATTATATTATTAGAAAATTTAATTTTTAATAGAGATAAAAATGCAACAGAAAAAATTTTAAATTTTATAGAAGAAAATGATAAAAAAAAATTTTCGAAAAAAAATAAAATTGATAACTGGAGAGATGAAAACTTAGAATTTCGTTTGGATTTTTCTTTGAAAAATGGAATTATTGAGTTTTTGGAAATTGATATAAATTGTGCTTTAAAAAAATATTCTTCTGCTTTGGAAATTATAGAAAAACCTTTGATGAACGGAATGAACAAAATTGGTAAATTATTCGGCGAAGGAAAAATGTTTTTACCGCAAATTGTAAAAAGTGCAAGAGTGATGAAAAAGGCTGTTGATATTTTGTCGCCGGAAATAGAAAAAGAAAAAAATAATAAAAAAATTTCCAGAAAAAAAATTTTATTAGCAACGGTAAAAGGCGATGTTCACGACATAGGAAAAAATATTCTTAGTGTAATTTTATCTTGTAATAATTATGAAATTATTGATTTAGGAATTATGGTAAATGCCGAAAAAATTATAGAAACAGCAAAAAAAGAAAAAGTAGATATTATTGGTTTGAGTGGTTTAATTACTCCGTCTTTGAAAGAAATGGAAAAAGTTGCTCATAGAATGAAAGAAGAAAATTTTAAAATTCCTTTGATCATTGGCGGTGCAACCACTTCAAAAATTCATACTGCGATAAAAATTGCTCATATTTACGATGATAATGTTTTTTATATTTCTAATGCTTCCATAAGCAGCGAAATTCTAAGTAATTTATTAAATCCAAAAAAGAAAAAAAAATTTTTTGAAAAAAATAAAGAAAATTTTAAAAAATTAAGAGAAAATTTTTTTAATAAAAAAGAAGAATTTTTGAGTATTGAAGAGGCAAGGAAAAATAAATTTTCTATAAATTGGAAAAATTTTGAATTGAAAAAGCCTAAGTTCTTGGGGATAAAAATTTTAAAAAATTACGATATTTTAGAGATTTCAAAATATATAAATTGGACTTTCTTTTTTAATACTTGGGGAATAAAAGGGAAAATTCCAAAAATTTTTAATCATAAAGATAAGGGGAAAGCATCAAAAAAATTATTTTCTGATGCTCAAAGTTTGTTAAAAATAATTAAAGAAGAAAATATTTTACAAGCAAATGCTGTAATTGGTTTTTTTAATGCAAATTCTGTGGATGAAAATGTAGAAATTTATGAAGATGAAAATAGGAAAAAAATTTTATGTAATTTTCATTTTGAAAGGAATTTGAAAGTTAATAAAAAAAACAATTTGTCTTTTGCTGATTTTATTACTCCAAAAGAAGAAAATAAAAATGATTATTTAGGTTTTTTTGCTCTGACAACGGGTTTAAATATTGAAAAACAAATTTCTATTTTTAAAAAAGAAAAAGATGATTATTCGATAATTTTATTAAAATCTATTGCTGACCGTATGGCAGAAGCTTTTTCTGAACTTTTGCATTTGCGAGTTAGGAAAGAATTTTGGGCTTATTCGAAAAATGAAAATCTTAATTTACAAGAGCTTTTCTCTGGAAAATATCTTGGAATTCGTCCAGCAGTTGGCTATTCTGCTTGTCCAGACCATTCACAAAAAGAAGAAATTTTTAAGATAATGCAAGTAGAAAAAAATATTAATATTAAATTAACAGAAAATTTTGCAATGCTTCCAAATGCTTCTGCTTCTGGATTTTATTTTGCAAATGAAAAATCAAAATTTTTTTAAATTTTTAAAAAAAGTTTTTTTGAAAAAAATTTTTAATGAAAGTTTTTCAAAAATTTTTTTCAAAAAACGATGAACTTTTAAATTTAAAAAAAAATTTTAACATATACAAACCTAAAATTTTTCAAAAAAATGCCAATTTTTTGGGTTTGTATATTGAAAAAATTTATTGAAAAAAAATTTTTCCAAAAAACGTCTAAATTTTACGGATTTTATAAAAAAAATTTTCAAAAAAACGCCAAAATTTTAATGAATTTTATAATCAAAAAAAAATTTTTTCAAAAAAACGCTAAAATTTTAAGATTTTTTATAATCAAAAAAACGCAATTATTTATAATCAAAAAAAAATTTTTTTCCAAAAAACGCCAAAATTTTAAGGTTTTTTATAATCAAAAAAAAATTTTTTCCAAAAAACGCCAAAATTTTAAGGTTTTTTATAATCAAAAAAACGCAAT
>NBLL01000029.1 GCA_002084355.1 Bacteroidetes bacterium 4572_128
TTTAAAGTTGGTGTTGAAGGAGATTATACCATTTCTACTAATGTTTTTGAAGCTTTTAATTCTAACCAAGAATTATTCTTAGAAGATAAAGTTACAAATGAATTTATTAATTTACAAAATGATTTAGTTTATACTTTCCACAGTGAAGCTACTGACGGAGCAGATAGATTTGTTTTACATTTTGCAAATCCAAATGTTAGCATAGATGATATTGTAAACGAAAATAAGTTAAATATTTATTCTTATGAAAATAAGCTTTATATAAAAGGACTTATTTCTAATAACACAAAAGTTGTTATTTATGATATGTATGGTAAAGAAATTACTACTAATATTTTTGAAGAAAGCAAATTTGAAACTATTTCCTTAGACAATTTTGCAAGCGGAAATTATCTTGTTAAAGTTACTACTGATGAAAAAGTTTATACTGAAAAAGTTTTTGTAAAAAAATAAATTATAAATTTTAAAAACCTCCAACCAAACATTGGAGGTTAAAAAAAAACACCAATGTTGGAAATCGATTTTTCGAAAAACAACATTGGTGTTTTTTTTAAACCAATGTTTAGTTCGAAATGTTGTTTTTCAAAAATATTGAAATTTTGGGTGTTTTTTTGAAAAAAATTTTTTAAATTCGGCAATTTTTTTATAAAAAAAACATTATAATTTATATATATTTTTTTTTGCAAAAAAAAATATATATTTAAATTTGTAAAAAAAATGAAAGATAAAATTATATAATAATATAATATTATAGCTAAAAAGAAATATTTAAAAATAAAAAATGGAAGCATATAAATTTGAAACAATGGTTTTAGAAAATGGTGTTCTCGAAATTCCTGAAATTAGCAGGTATAAAAATCGGATGATTGAGATAATTATAATGCTAAACCCTGTTACAGAAAAGGTGGAGAAAAAAAAGTCAATAGATGATTTTTTTGAAAAATGGAGTGGTCGTTTTGCAGAAGTTGAAATAGACGATATAAGATATAATGCATTAATGGAAAAACATCGATGAAAAAAGAAGTTTTATTAGATACAAATATAGTAATTGATATTGCTCTAAAACGCCATGAATTCAGCGAAAAAGCAAGAAATGTAACACGTTTGCTTTATGAAAAAAATATCACTATGTATGTAACTGCTACCACTGTTACAGATATTTATTATATTATAAGAAAACATAGTGGGCACAATGAAGCAATTGGATTTTTACTTAATTTTTTCGATTATTCTGAAATTATCGGAGTAGATAGAAATGTAATTATAAATGCATTAAAATCTGGCAGAAAAGATTTTGAAGATTCTGTGCAAATTCAAACTGCAAAACAGAATAATATTAAAGTTGTAATAACAAGGAACAAGAAAGATTTTAAAAATTCTGAATTGACAGTTTTTAAACCTGATGAATATATTAACGAGCTTTTGAAAAAAGAATAAAATCAATTAATATTATTTCTGCGCTTGCGCGGTTTTTCACCACACATATTATTCATTATAAAGGGATTGAAAACACCCCTCAAGCGTAAGATTTTTAATGTGCATGAAAACACCGCAAACGCAAAAGTTTTTTTATAATTTAAAAAAAAACTTTTGGAAAAACGGCAATTTTTTATGATTAAAAAAAAAATTTTTTTCAAAAAACCAAAAAATTTTAATGTTTTTTTATAATTAAAAAAAATTTTTTTCAAATTCGCCCAAAATTTTAATATTTTTAAATTTCAAAATAAAAAAAAATTTTTTCAAATTCGCCCAAAATTTTAATATTTTTAAATTTCAAATAAAAAAAATTTTTTTTCAAATTCGCCCAAAATTTTAATATTTTTTAATTTCAAATTAAAAAAAATTTTTTTTCAAATTCGCCCAAAATTTTAATATTTTTAAATTTCAAAATAAAAAAATTTTTTTTTCAAATTCGCCCAAAATTTTAATATTTTTAAATTTCAAATAAAAAATTTTTTTTTCAAAATTCGTCCAAAATTTTAAGATTTTTTAAATTTCAATTAAAAAAAATTTTTTCAAAATTCGTCCAAAATTTTAATGTTTTTACAAAAATCATAAAACAAACATTGGTGTTAAAAAAAAATACCAATGTTAAAAAATTTTTTTCAAAATTCGTCCAAAATTTTAATATTTTTTAAATTTCAATTAAAAAAATTTTTTTTCAAAATTCGTCCAAAATTTTAATGTTTTTTAAATTTCAATTAAAAAAATTTTTTTTCAAAATTCGTCCAAAATTTTAATGTTTTTTAAATTTCAATTAAAAAAAAATTTTTTCAAAATTCGTCCAAAATTTTAATGTTTTTTAAATTTCAATTATCGTCCAAAATTTTAATGTTTTTTAAATTTCAATTAAAAAAATTTTTTTCAAAATTCGTCCAAAATTTTAATGTTTTTTAAATTTCAATTAAAAAAAATTTTTTTCAAAATTCGTCCAAAATTTTAATGTTTTTTAAATTTCAATTAAAAAAAATTTTTTTCAAAATTCGTCCAAAATTTTAATATTTTTTAAATTTCAATTAAAAAAAATTTTTTTCAAAATTCGTCCAAAATTTTAATATTTTTTAAATTTTTTTAAATTTCAATTAAAAAAAATTTTTTTCAAAATTCGTCAATTTTTTATGATTTTAAATTATTTAAAAAAAAATTTTTTTCAAAAAACGTCAATTTTTTATGATTTTAAATTATTTAAAAAAAAATTTTTTTCAAAAAACGATAAATTTTAATGATTTTAAATTATTTAAAAAAAAAATTTTTTTCAAAAAACGTCAATTTTTTATGATTTTAAATTATTAAAAAAAAATTTTCAAAAATTCGTATTTTTTTTGGAATTTTTTATTGTCTCTTCAAACAATCATAAATTTTTTTAAATTTTAATACCAACAATTAAAATATCGTCTAATTGTTTATTATCCATCATCCAACGTTCTATAGTTAGATTTAATATTTTTTTTTGCTCTTTCATTTCTTCTTTATGTATTTTTAAAAACAGTTCTTTTAATCTTTTTATCATGAATTTTCTATTTTTTTTACCACCGAATTGGTCTTGATAACCATCAGAAAAAACATATAAAACAGTATCTTTTTCTAATTTCATTTCATGTTTTTTAAATATACGTTCTTTTTCTTTTTGCCTACCTCCTATTGAACGTTTGTCTCCTTTTATTTGTACAAGCTCATCATTATGAATATAAATTAAAGGGTTTTTTGCTCCGGAAAATTCTATTTTTCTTTCTTTTTTATCTATTACACAAAGTGCCATATCCATACCATCTTGATTTTTTGTTTCTTCTTGATTCAAAGATTTTCTAATTCCCTTATGTAATTCACTTAAAATTTTATCAGCATTTTTAATTTTTTTATCATTAACAATTTGATATAAAAGCGAATCGCCTATCATAGACATAAAAGCACCCGGAACACCATGACCAGTACAATCTACTGCAGCAATAATAATTTTATCTTCAATTTCACTAAACCAATAAAAATCACCACTAACAATATCTTTTGGCTTATATAAAATAAATAAATTTGGTAAAGATTTTTTTATTTCTATTTCAGGAATAAGTATAGAATTTTGTATC
Organism: Bacteroidetes bacterium 4572_128; assembly: GCA_002084355.1. Lineage (GTDB taxonomy): Bacteria > Bacteroidota > Bacteroidia > Bacteroidales > 4572-128 > 4572-128. Next base: position 3,582 of record NBLL01000029.1, read on the forward strand.
CTTCTTGCATAAGTAATACTTTCTATAATTTGTTTATTTTTCTTATTAATTTGTTTATTTGTAGTCCTTAATTCTTCTGATTGTTCTTCTATTTCTTTTTTTTGTTTTGAAAGAATTTTATTCGCTTCTTTCTTTTTTTTGTAAACATTAAAAAGAAGAATAGAAAAAATTATAATTATTATAGAAAATAAAGTAAAAATATATATGATATTTTTTTGCCCTTCAACTGTCTCATCTTTATCTTTAATAATAATTTCTTGTTTTTTTGTTTCTTTATTTAGTTCTTCTATTGCTATTGCTTTTTCAAGAGAATCTAATTTTAAGTTAAATTTTTCTTCTTCAATTTCTTGTTTTTCTCTCTCAATTTTTTTACTTTTTTCTTCAATTTCTTGTTTTTTTATTTCTGTTTCTTTTAATTCTTTTTTAGTTTTTTTTATAATTTTTTCTTTTTCTTTAAGAACTTTTTTTTTATTTTCAATTTTTATTTTCAATTCTTTTTTTAAAATATTTATTTCTTTATATTTTTTTATGTTAAAATTTGAATTTCTTATTTCTATATAATTTTTATAAAAAATCAAAGCTTCTTCAAAATTTTTTTTTTCAGAATATTCTTTATAAAGAATAAAACAGTTATTCATAATTGCATCTTTTAAATTAAGCTCTTTTGCAATTTTTAAACTTTTCAAATGAAATTCTATTGCCTTTCTTAATTTCCCAAGCTTTTTATAAGTAGACGCAATATTATAATTTGCAAACATTATCTCTTCTAAAGAAGCCGTTTCCTCTAAAACTTCTAAGTCTTTTTTATAATATTTTATACTTTTTCTATAACTTTTTTTATAAAAATATGCTTCTCCCATCAAATTATAAATACTAGGAACTTCATTCTTATAAGATTTTTCATCAGCAATTTTCATATAAGATTTTGCATATTTTATACTTTCATCTGGTAAACTATCTGCATAAATTTTTGCTATTTCATATAAAATTTTCATTTTATCTTCAAGAACAACAACAATTTTTAACTGCTGTTTTAGACTATCAATTACAACATTCTCTGATTTTGATATAATGAAACATGTAATAATAAATAAGGTAATAATAAAATTTTTCATAATTTTTGTTTTGAAAATAAAAGAAAATCATTTATTTTAATAAAATAAAAAAAATCTTCATCTTCTGTTTCTATGGTAGAATAATTTTCTAAAAAGTATTCTTGATTTTTAATTTTTTTTGGAATAACAGATAATAAATCATCAAAAAAAATCCAATCATCTGTATATAAAGTATGTGATTCTGCATATTTAAAACAATAATCTTTTAATTCTTCCCAGTGTTCTAAACCTGATTCTTTGTACCACTTTTTTACAGATGAAATATTCGGAGCATTTTTTGGCACTTTCAAATAAAGTGGAAAGATAATATTTTTTTCTAATGTAAATTCATTAGAATGAGCATCGTAATAAAGTTCAAGTTCTTCTTCATTAACAAAAGTGTCTAATTTTTGTGATAATAATTTTTGCTCGTATTTAAAAACTATCAGAGAAGAACGATAATTTACAAGTAATTCACTGACGTTTTTTTCATCATTTGTTAAATTTAATTCCGCTTTTGCTATTAAAAGTTGTTTTTTTATCCATTTTTTTACATAATTTTTCACAAAATTTACACTATCTTCTGCCATAATTTTTTCTGGAATTACATTTTCTATGTCTTCCAAATACAAATATTTTTCACCAACTTTAGCAAGTGGTTTATGTTTTTTTTCCTCTTCCGAACAAGAAGAAAAAAAGCAAATAAAAATAGAAATTATTATAAATTTTTTCATAATTTTTTAAAAAATTTGGATTTAAAAAAAATCCAAATTTTAAGTTCTAATTTTTTATTTTTGATAATAGACTTTTATTTATTGTAATTTTATATTTTTTTCTCATATCTTTTATCCATTTTTCTTCTAAAAAATTTTGATAATTTGCTGTTACTGTTCCTTTTACTTCTGCGAATTTTTTTGGCTTTTCTGGAATAAATTTTTTCACTTCTATTATTGTTTTATCATCTTTTTTTTGAAAAAAATTATCTTTCCATTTCATTTTATCTACAAAAACATCATCTCCTTTTTTGTAAATTTTCTCTTCAATTTTTAAATTTTCTTTATTTTTTTTATTTATCTTATAAAGAATATCTTTTGTTGAAAAATTTTTTTTTGATTTTTTTGACAATAATTTTAAGGTTTTTTGAAGAACTTTTTCATTTAAACATATTTTTTCAAACCCACAGTATCTTTTGATGCTTTTGTCCATATTTTTTTATCTGTTAAATCAAATAAAAGCATACCATCGTGATATTCTTTCATTAAATATTTAAATTCATCATACTTATTTTCTAAGTTTGCTTCTTCATATTCAATGACTTTTTTATTCATAAAAATTTTAAATTTTTTATCTATAAAAATTGGAATTGGTATTTTTTTAAGATTTTTACTCTGAGTTTCGAATAAAAATTTTGAAAAATCTTTCTGAGAAAAGTTCTTATCTGCAAAAGAAAATAAATTTTCATTTAATTTTTCTGCTTTATCAATTTTCCAATTTCCATTAAAAATAGAAGTGTCTAAAACTTTATTAAATTCTTTTAATTTTTTTTCGTCGAATTTAAAAGAATATTCTTTTTTTAATTTTTCTACAATAAATTTCCTACTCTTTGTAGCTCTACTATCTCTTGAAACTTTTCTTTTTAATTCAGGTTTTAATACTTCATATTTCTCGATATCTTTTTTCTTTATTCTTTTTATGATATGCCAACCAAAATTTGTTTTTATTGGTTCAGAAATATCACCGTCTTTTTTTAAAGAAAAAGCAGCATTTTCAAATTCTTTTACCATACGTCCCACACCAAAAAATTGCAGTTCACCACCTTTTTTTGAAGAACTTTTATCTGTGGAATATTTTTCTGCCAATTTTGAAAAATCACCACCTTTTTTTAAACGAGAATAAATATCAAAAACCAAAGCTTTGGTACTATCAATTTCTTTTTTTGTAGCTTTACTTTTTAATCCCAACATAATATGTGCGACTTTTACTTTTCCTCTTGCTTTCCTTTTCTTATGCAATTTGATAAGATGATAACCAAATTTTGTTCTTACTGGATAAGAAACTTCATTTTCAGACAAATTATATGCAACTTTTTCAAAATCATAAATCATTTGAAATGCAGTAAAATAGCCAAGATTTCCACCGCTCTTTTTTGCTGATGGATCTTCAGAAATTATTTTCGCAAGTTTTGCAAAATCTTCTCCTTTTAAAATACGTTTTCGTATTTTCATCAATTTTTTATAAGCTTTTAAAGTATCTTTATAATCAGCCATTTCATCAATTTTTATCAAAATATGACTTGCATTAACATCATATTTCATATGCTCATAAGCCTCTTTTAATAATTTTTCGTCGAGATTTTTATCAGAGAGATAAGGTTTTGAAAGCTGTCGCCTATAACCAGCAAGCTCTTTTTTAAATTTAGATAAAGTATCTAAACCCATTTCCTCTGCTTCAGTAACTTTTAGTTTGAAATTAATAAATAATTCCAAATATTCTTCTAGCGATTTTACGTCTTCTATTTTATCTTTGTCATTATTTTTTTTGTAAATTCGCTCAAACTCATATTTAGAGATTTCTTTTTTTACATCTTCAGATTCTATAACAATAAGTTTTTCTTTTTTTTGCGAAAAAACAGAAAAATTTACAAAAAAAACTAATGATAATAATAAATATTTTTTCATTTTTAAAATTTTTTAAGATACAAAAGTAATTTTTAATTTTTTAAATTAAAAAAAAATTTTTTTCAAAAAATGCCGTTTTTTTTTATATTTTTATTTTTTTTGAAAAAAAATTATGAAATTAATAGAAAGGAAAAAAGCATTTATTATTTTAGGGAAAAAATTAAAAAATTTAGCATCAGATGAAATTTTTTTAGAAAAAATTTTTTTCAAAAATAGATGGTTTATAAAAAAATTTGTAAAATTTTCATTGAAAAATATTGCAAATATTTTAAATGAGAAAAATATAAATAAATTTTTAGAACCATAAAAAAATAAAATTTCAAAAACTGTTGGACTTGTTTTGGCGGGAAATATTCCTATGGTTGGTTTTCACGATTTATTTACTGTATTAATTTCTGGCAATAAAGTTAATTTGAAATTGTCTTCTAAAGATGATATTTTAATTAAAAAAATTATTGATATTTTAATAATGGTAAAACCAGAGTTTAAAAATTATATTAAAATTGAAAATTCACATTTAAAAAATTTTGATGGAATAATTGCAACAGGAAGCAATAATACGTCTAGATATTTTGAAAGTTATTTTAGAAAATATAAAAATATTATTAGAAAAAATAGGATTTCTTTTGCAATTTTAAATGGAATGGAAAGTTCAGAAGATATACAAAATTTAGGGAAAGATATTTTCACTTATTTTGGTTTGGGTTGTAGGAATGTTTCGAAAATTTTCATTCCACGCAATTTTAATTTTTCTTTTTTATTAGAAAATTTTAAAAATTTTGAATTTGTAAAAGATCATAATAAATATAAGAATAATTATGATTATAATAAAGCGATTTTTTTATTAAATAATATTTCACATTTTGATAATGGTTTTGTTTTATTAAAAGAGGATAAAAGTTTTTTTTCTCCAATTTCAACAATTTTTTATGAATTTTATGATAATTTAGAAAATTTAGAATTTAATTTGCAATTTAGAAAAGAAGAAATTCAATGTGTTGTTGGAAGTTCTTTGAAATTAAAAAATGTAAATTTTGGAGAAACGCAAAAACCCAATTTATGGGATTTTGCAGATAATATTGATACTTTAGAATGGAACTATAAATTATAATTTTTTATGGAAACTAATGAACTTTTAAAAAAAGTAAGACGAATTGAGATTAAAACTAAAGGACTTTCGAGGCAAATTTTTGCAGGCGAATATCATTCTGCTTTTAAAGGAAAAGGGATGTCTTTTAGTGAAGTTAGAGAATATCAATTCGGCGACGATATTCGTTCTATAGATTGGAATGTAACGGCGAGATTTAATCATCCATATATAAAAATTTTCGAAGAAGAACGAGAATTGACTGTTATGCTTTTGATAGAATTGCTTTTTCAAGCATTCAAAATAATGATAAAATAGGAGTTATTTTTTTTTCAAATAAAATAGAAAAATTTATTCCACCAAAAAAGGGTAAAAGTCATGTTTTGAGAATTATCAGAGAACTAATAAATTTTGAAGCTGAGAACAAATTAACAGATATTTCTGAAGCTTTGCGTTATTTTACAAATGTAATTAAAAAACGTTGTACCGCTTTTTTGATTTCCGATTTTATCAGCGAACAAAAAAAAGAATTTCAAAATGCTCTCAGAATAGCAAATCATAAACACGATTTGATAGCTTTTCGTATTTTTGATAAAAGAGAAATTAAAATTCCAAAAATTGGTTTTATAAAAATAAAAGATGCCGAAACTGGCGAATCTTTTTGGATAGATACTTCTTCCAAAAGAACAAGAAAACTGTATCAAGAATGGAATGAAAAATCTTATAGAAACTTAAATGTAATTTTAAAAAAGAGTGGAATAGACTTTGTGAATTTGGAAACTGGAAAAGATTATGTAAAACCAATAATTAATTTATTTAAAAGAAGATAAGAAAAAAAAATTTTTTTTCAAAAAAAGCGTTATTTTTTGAAAAAAAATTTTTTTAATTTATTAAGGTAAATTCATAGCATCTAAAATTTTCATAGTTTTTCTTACTGATTCTACAGATATTTTTAATAATTTTTTTTCCTCTTCATTTAAATCTACTTCAATAATTTCCTCTATTCCATGTCTACCTAGTTTTACTGGAACTCCAAGATAAATATCATTTAAACCATATTCACCTCTTAGATAAGTACAAACAGGGAATATTCTTTTTTGGTCTCTAACTATTGCTTTTACCATTTGAGCAGCAGCGGCACCGGGTGAATACCAAGCTGAAGTACCCATTAGTCTAACGAGTTCACCTCCTCCAGCTTTAGTTCTTTCCATAATAGCATTCAAAGTTTTTTCGTCAATTAACTGAGTGATAGGAATACCAGAAATAGTTGTATGCCTTAAATCTTGCAGTATCTAAAATTCCAGCCATTCCAAAAACATTTTTACTTCTTCTATTTAGTGCCTTATACGCTGCATAAGTCATTATATCGAGCGGATTTGAAACTATAATAAAAATAGCATTCGGAGAATACATCACAGATTTTCTCGCAACATCTTTTACAATTTTTGCATTAATTTTAATTAAATCATCACGAGACATTCCCTTTCGTCGTGGTATACCAGCAGTAATAACCACAATATCAGAATTTTCTGTCATTTTATAGTTATTTGTAACACCTATAACCCGAGTATCAAAATGATTAATGGCAGCAGTTTGCCACATATCTAAACTTTTACCCTCAGCAACACCTTCTTTTATATCTAACAAAATAACTTCATTTGCAAGCTCTTTTTGTGCTATTACTTCTGCACAAGTTGCTCCAACATTACCAGCTCCTATTACTGTAATTTTTATTCTATGCATAATATTTTTTTTAAACCACAAATTTATAAAAAAAATATAAATAATTAAAAAATATTTTTTTTATGAAAAATAAACTAAAATTGTAATTTTAAATTTTAAATTTTATTTTATTATGGCAAAAAAAAATGTCATTATTATTGGTGCAGCAGGAAGAGATTTTCATAATTTCAATACCTACTATAGGGGAAATAAGGATTATAATGTTGTTGCATTTACAGCAGCTCAAATTCCAGATATTGATGGAAGAAAATATCCTAATGAGTTAGCAGGAGATTTGTATCCGGAAGGAATACCTATTTTTGCAGAAGAAGAATTACCAAGATTAGTTAAAGAATTAAAAGTAAATGATTGTGTATTTTCATATAGTGATGTTACTTATAAAAAAGTAATGTCAGTAAGTGCTTTGGTTAATTCTCTTGGTGCAAATTTTGTTTTGCTTGGAACAAATGACACGAAAATAAAAAGTACAAAACCAGTAATTTCTGTTGGTGCAGTTCGTACAGGTTGTGGTAAAAGTCAAACTTCAAGAAAGGTCATTGAATTGTTGATGGAAAAAAACTTAAAAGTAGTTGCAATTCGTCATCCTATGCCTTATGGAGATTTAGTTCTACAAAAAGTACAGCGTTTTTCAAAAATAGAAGATCTTGAAAAACACAAATGTACGGTAGAAGAAATGGAAGAATATGAACCGCATATTGTCAGAGGAAATGTAATTTATTCTGGAGTAGATTATGAAGCAATTTTAAGAGAAGCGGAGAAAGATCCTGATGGTTGTGATGTAATTCTTTGGGACGGTGGAAATAATGATTTCCCTTTTTACAAAGCTGATTTAGATATTACTGTTGTTGATCCTCATAGACCTGGACACGAATTAAATTATTATCCTGGCGAAGTTACTTTACGTGATGCTGATGTTGTTGTTATCAATAAAATGGACAGTGCTTGTGCTGATAATATTCAAATTGTTAGAGACAATATAGAAAAAGTTGCTCCTAATGCGATAGTTGTTGATTGTGCTTCACCTATTGCTGTAGATGATGCTTCTCTTATTAAAGGAAAATCTGTTCTTGTTGTGGAAGACGGACCAACTTTAACTCACGGAGAAATGAAAATAGGAGCTGGAACCGTTGCAGCAAAAAAATATGGTGCTTCAAAACTTGTTGACCCACGTCCTTATACTAGGGGAAAACTTAGCGAAACTTTCAAAATTTATCCAAATATCGGAACTTTATTACCAGCAATGGGATATAGCAAAGAACAATTGAAAGATTTGGAAGATACTATTAATGAAACATTATGTGATTCTGTTGTGATAGGAACACCTATAGATTTGAACAGAATTATTAACATAAAAAAACCAAATACAAGAGTTTATTATGATTTGCAAGAAATTGGAAATCCTAATTTAAGAGAAGTTATGAATGATTTTGTAAAAAAACATAATTTATAAAAATATTTTTAATTAAAAAAAAATGCCATTTTTTTAATTTTTTAAAAAATTAAAAAAAATGGCATTTTTTGAGAAAAATTTTTTTTATTAAAAATTAAATAAAAAATTTTCACTTATTTCTTTATCGTTAAAATCATAAAATACACCGTTTATTTCTTGATAATTTTCATGACCTTTTCCTGCTATCATAATAATATCATTTTTTTTTGAGAAAAGAATTGCTGTTTTTATTGCTTCTCTTCTATTTGTTATAGAAATTACTTTTTTTAAATCTTCATTAGAAATACCTTTTTTTATGTCAGAAATAATTTCTTCTGGATTTTCTGTACGAGGATTGTCAGAAGTTAAAATTATTTTATCGCTTAAAATTGATGCAATTTTCCCCATTTTAGAGCGTTTTTCTTTATCTCTGTCTCCTCCTGCACCAATTACAGTAATTAAATTTTGGTTTTTTTTCTTTATTTTTAAAACGGTTTCTAAAACATTTTTTAAAGCATCTGGAGTATGTGCATAATCAATTATTACAGTAATTTTTTTTTCTTTTGAATATATCGTTTCTAAACGTCCATTAACAGATTTTAAATTACTAATAATTTTTAAAACTTCTAATTTATCTTTTCCTAAAATTACCGCACAAGCATAAACTGCAAGTAAATTATAAATATTAAATTCTCCGATAAAACGTATCCATATTTCTTTTTTATTAAATTGTACAAAAGTAGAATCAAAATGATTTTCTAAAATTTTTGCTTTAAAATCAGAAAAATTTTTTAATGAATAAGTAAATTTTTTTGCTTTTGTATTTTGTAAAATAATTTTTCCGTTTTTATCATCTAAATTACTTAGAGCAAAAGCTTCTTTTGGTAAATTATCAAAAAAAGATTTTTTAACATTCAAATATTCTAAAAAATTTTTATGATAATCTAAATGTTCGTGTGTTAAATTAGTGAAAATTCCTCCGGTAAACTTTAATCCTTTTATCCTTTTTTGGTCTATTCCATGCGAACTAACTTCCATAAAACAATATTCACATTTGGAATTAACCATTTTTGAAATTAAATTATTCAATGAAATTATATCAGGAGTAGTTTTAGTGGATTTATATTTCTTATTATCAACAAAATTTTCTATAGTTGAAATTAATCCAACTTTATAATTAAGTTTTTTGAATAAACGATATAATAATGTCGCGATACTTGTTTTTCCATTGGTTCCAGTAACTCCAATTAATTTTAATTTTTCCGAAGGATTTTGAAAAAAATTTTTTGCAATAATTGGCAAAATTTTTAAAGAATTTTTTACAAGAACATAAGTTATTTTATTTTTTAAAATTGCTGGAAATTTTTCGCAAATAATTGTATTTGCACCATTTTCTATAGCATCTCTTATAAAAAAATGTCCATCTGTTCTTAATCCTTCTGTTGCAATAAATAAATCATTTTTTTTTACAGCTTTAGAATTAAAATGAATATTATTTATTTTTTGATTTTTATCTCCAATAATACTTTTGTAAAAAGTATTTTCTAAAATAGAATTTAAATTTTTCATAATATTAAAAAAAAAAATGACAATTAATTTTTTAATTGTCATTTTTTATAATTTATTTTTGACGATTTTTGAATTCTGTACGCCTATTTAATTGGTGAGCAGCTTTTCTTTCTTCTTTTGAAGTTAAATTTACAATGAAATTTTCATTTAAAATATCTCCAATATTTAAAAACGGAAACTTAGAAGCTAATTTCTCATCAATAACTCTTGGCGCATCAGAGCCATAACCTTTTGCTGTTAAACGTTCTGCGGCAATATCTTTATCAACAAGATAATCTACAACAGATTGAGCTCTTTTTTGTGATAGTTCTTTGTTTTCTTCATAATCTCCGGTGAAATCTGTATGCGAACTTAATTCAACAATCATATCTGGATTATCATTTAAAACAATAACAAGATTATCTAATTCAGCCATTGCTTCCGGTCTTAAATCAAATTTACCAACATCATATTGTACACTTTCCAAAACAATAGGTTTCACAGAAGTTTCTAGAAAAATTTCTGTTGTAAATTCTTTGCTTTTTTTAACTCCTTTAGTTGTTTCTTTAGTTTTTTCAATAAAAAATTTCTTTTTAAAAGCAGTAATTTGATAATCTGTATTTGCTTTCAATGGAAACTTAAAGCTTCCTTCACTATTCGTTATTACTTCTGTAATAGTTCCATCACTACCCATCAATTTTACTTTTACACCAGATAAAACAGATGCATCTTTTACATCTTTTACAGTACCACTAATGCTAAAAACTAAAGGAGGTAAAATGAAAGAATAAATATCATCTCTACCTTTTCCACCAGCTCTATTAGAAGTAAAAAAACCATTTTGTGTCATTCCTTCTATTATAATTCCAAAATCATCTCCGGAAGAGTTTATTGGATATTTCATATTTTCTACCATCCACATTCCATCTTCGTCTTTCATCGCTTTAAAAATATCCATTCCACCCATCCCAATATGTCCGTCAGAAGCAAAATATAAATTTCCATTTTGTGCAATATATGGAAACCGTTCATTCCCAGGAGTATTAATTTCTGAACCAATATTTTTTGGTTTACTCCAAGATTTATTTTTTCTTTCTACATACCAAATATCTTTTTTTCCTCTTCCCCCTCTCATATCAGTAACAAAATATAAAAATTTTCCATCAGATGAAATAGCTGGATGCCTAACACTTATAGAATCAGCAACTAATTTCAATTTCTCAGGAACTCCCCAATCGCTTCCCTTTTTCTTGGACATAAAAATCTTGCATGGTACCATTTGATTTTTAATAATTTCACAACGCGTAAAATAAAGTGTTTTCATTTTTGCATCTAATACAGATGCACCTTCATCAAATTCTGAATTTACATTTACTCCAAGAGGTATAGGGGTACTCCATTTACCTTTTTTATCTATTTGTGTTTTAAAAATATCCGTGAAATTTTCTCCGGAAACATTATTAAATTGTTCACCGTGTGCACCAGATCGGGAAGAAGTAAAGAAAATAATAGAATTATCTTTTTTTGCAAAAGTAGGGCTAAAATCACCCTCTTTAGAATTAAAAAAAGCTTTATTTTTTACTATATAACGAGTTGGGTCATTTTTCCATTCAGACGCTAACTTGCAAGATTCCAAACCTTTCATTCCATTTTCATTATTTGGAATAGACGACAAAAATTTTTCATATTGAGACATTGCTTCCTCATATTTTTCGTTCATACGCATAGTTTCCGCATAATAGAAAAAAACAATTGCATCGCTATATTTTTTCTTTATAGCTTTTTTATAATTTTTCTCAGCTTTTTTTGAATCATTTAAATTTCTATAACATTCGGCTATTTTGAAATAAATATCAGCTTTTAAACTTTTATTTTTTGACTCAGATTTTGCTTCTTTGTACAAATCTTTTGCTGTAAAATATTCTTTCGCTTCAAAAGCTTCTTCTGCTTTCTTAAAAGTCCTTGTTTGAGAAGAAACAGAAAAAGTTATTGATGTCATAAAAATAAATAATAATATTACATTTTTAACTTTCATAATAAAAAAAATTTTTTATTAAATTTTGAATTTTTTACAAAAATACATTTATTTATAATAAATAAAATATAAATATAAATTTTTCAATATTTAAAACGAAAAAATATATTAAAAAATTTTTAATATTTATTTTAAAATAAATATATTAAAAAAAATACCATTTTTTTAAAAAATTTTTTTTATTCAAAATAAAATTATTAAAATTTTGAAAAAAAATTTTTTAAAATTTAAAAAATCTTAAAATTTTGGACGTTTTTTAAAAAAAAAATTTTTTTTTATTTCAAAATCAAAAAATCTTAAAATTTTGGACGAATTTAAAAAAATTTTTTTTATTTTAAAATTTAAAAAATCTTAAAATTTTGGACGTTTTTTGAAAAAATTTTTTTTTATTTCAAAATCAAAAAATCTTAAAATTTTGGACGTTTTTTAAAAAAAAATTTTTTTATTTCAAAATCAAAAAATCTTAAAATTTTGGACGAATTTGAAAAAATTTTTTTAACATTGGTATTCTTTTTTAACGCCAACAATGTTTGTTTTATGATTTTTATAAATCATTAAAAAATCGGCATTTTATTGAAAAAAAATTTTTTTCAATTTTAAAAATCAAAAAAAAAAATCGTAATTTTATTGTGCAATTTTTTTTTAATTTTAAAAAGCATTAAAAAAATGGCAATTTTTTGAAATTTTTTTTATAAATTCGTAAAAAATTGACGTTTTTTGGAAATTTTTTTTTATAAATTCGTAAAATTTTGGCGTTTTTTGAAAAAATTTATTGAAAATAAATTTTTTCAATATATAAACCCAAAAAATTGGCATAAAAAAAAATAATTTAGGTTTGTACAGATTGAATTTTTTTTATAAAAAACGTAAAAAATTGCCGTTTTTGAAAAAAATATTTTTTATAAAAAATATTTCATATTTTGATAAATATTTTTTTTTATAAAAAAAATATTTATCTTTGCAGAAATTTTTTATATTATAAAAATAATTATGCCAGTAAAAATTAGATTAGCAAGACACGGAAGAAAAGCTCGTCCATTCTATCATATAGTAGTAGCGGACGGCAGAGCACCACGAGATGGTAAATTTATAGAAAGGATAGGTTCTTACAATCCTATGACTAATCCAGCAACTATCGATTTAAATCTTGATAAAGCATTAGAATGGCTAGAAAATGGAGCACAACCGACAGACACTGCACGTGCAATTTTATCTTATAAAGGTGTTTTAATGAAAAAACATCTTATGCGAGGAGTTAAAAAAGGTGCTTTCTCGGAAGTAGAAGCAGAAAGAAGATTTCAAATATGGTTGAACGAAAAAGAAAGCAAAATAAATAATAAGATAGAAAAATTAGATATAGAGAAAAAAGATAAAAAAGCAGCCTCTTTAAAATCAGAAATAAAAGTCAAAGAAATTCGTTTGCAAAAAATTGCAAAGAAAAATGCTAAGTCTCTGGAAGAAACTAAAGTAGAACCAAAAGAAGAATAAAAATTATTCCATAATACAAACCCAAATATAATTTTATATATTTGGGTTTTTTCAAAAAATCAACATTAAGAATCTTTTAAGATTGATAATAATTTTATACTATCTATAAAGAAAATAAATTTATTTTCTAATAAAAATGATTTTAAATTTAATAAATATTGAATTTTTATTTTTTAAAAATAAATTGAAAATTTTTAAAGATTTCAAAGAACAGTTTTTATGGAATTTTTTTTCATAAAAACTGTTCTTGTTATATAAGATTTTTTTTTTCTTTAATTATAATTTTATACCCATAAATGCCATAAATGCAATCCCCATAATTCCTGTTGCAATGAATGTAATTCCTAAACCTCTTAGAGGTGGCAAAACATTCGAATATTGTATTTTTTCACGTATTGCAGCAATTCCAATTACAGCAAGCAACCATCCTAATCCAGACCCCATTCCAAAAGCTGTTGCTTCGACAATTGAATTATAAGCTCTTTCTTGCATAAATAATGCTCTGGCGAAACTTTTTCAACTATCATTTCTACCAACTGAACCATAGACGCAATTACAGCGATAAACATTATAAAACTTAAAAAACTTAAATCTACATCCTTTGCACTTTCACCAAGAACCCACGCTAAAGCACCTTTTTTTAAAATGTAATTTTCTAATAAATAGTTTACAGGAACAGTAATTCCAAGTACAAAAATTACAGCTAGTCCAAGTCCAACAGAAGTTTTAACTGTTTTAGACACTGCCAAATATGAACACATACCCAAAAAATAGGCAAATATCATATTATCAATAAACATTGATTTGACAAAAATATTTAATAAATTTTCCATATTTTTTTATTTACGAAATAATTTTTTTTAAAATTTTTAATTTTTTTTTAATAATTTTTTAGAAAATCATATAACAAACGAACTCCAGAACCAGTTCCTCCTTTTCCTCTGTAATTATCTTTTCTATCAAGAAAAGCCGTTCCAGCAATATCTAAATGGATCCAAGGATAATCAGTAAAATGTTCTAAAAATTTTCCTGCTGTTATAGAACCAGCGTAATCTCCAACATTACGAATGTCAGCAATATTAGATTTTATTTGCTCTGCATATTCTTCCCACATAGGCAGATTTACTAAACGTTCATAAACATTTTCTCCACTTTTTTGTAAATTTTTTAAATGTTCTTCAGCGTCTTCGTTTGTCATACTAACAATGGCTTCTTTTCCAATAAAATATGCCGAAGCACCTGTCAAAGTTGCTAAATCTATAACAAGTTTTGGCTCATATCTTTTTGCATAAGATAAAGCATCAGCAAGTATCATACGACCCTCAGCATCAGTATTTTGAACCTCAACAGTTGTTCCATCGTACATTTTTATAATATCATCTGGAACATAAGCATTATGCGAAGGACGATTATCTGTAATTGGAATTAAACCAATAATATGAACATCTAATTTGTTTTTTGCAACAGCATAAAAAGTTCCCAAAACAGAGCAAGCTCCGGAAACATCAGATTTCATACTCATCATAGAATTTGAAGGTTTCAAACTTAAACCTCCTGTGTCGTAAACGATTCCTTTTCCAACAAGAACTATTACCTTTTCGTTTTTAGGATTTTCCGGTTTCCATTCTAAAATGGCAAAACTTGGTGGATCTATACTCCCTTTATTCACCGCAATAATTCCACCCATTTTTAAACTCTCTATTTTTTTCTTATCAAAAATTTCCGCAGAAAATCCAATTTCTTCAGAAATTCTTTTAATTTCACAAGAGAATTTTTCTGTATTTAAAAAATTAACTGGCTCATTAACTAAATCTCTTGTTAAATAAACTGCTTCCATTAAATTTTTCAATTCAGAAATATCTTCTTCTTTTAAATTTACAAAAGAAATTTTTTCAAGAAAAGACCTCTTTTTTTCAAAATTTTTTTTACTAAAATATTTTAAAAATTGATAATTACTGAGGGCAAGTCCTTCTGCAAAAGCAAGAACAATTGAACTTCTATTTTCAATATCACAAATTTCTATCTCTTTCAATTTATAATTTTGAATTGTGTTCCACAAAGCAAATGCTGATTTTCTTGCATTTTCTTTGTCTTTATATTCCAGTTTTTTTTTGCTTTTTTCTAAAATATTTACAAAAACAAATTTATCATAATGATTTATTGTAATTTGTTTTTTTTTGTCTTTAATAGATTTCTTTATAAAATTTAGTTCCTTTTCAGAGAAATTAAATTTTGAAAGATCACTATTTTTATCTGCTATAATAATTAAATTATTATCAGAAAAATTTTCTATTAAATTAAATTTTAACATATTATTTGTTTTTTTTCCTTTCTAAAAAAAAAGTGTGTTCTATTCTAATTTGTTGAAAAGAACTGTCTCTTTCGTAAGTATTTCCAATCCAAGTTTGTTCGTTTTCTAAGTCTGTTTTTACAACAAAAGAAGTTTCTATTTCGTCTTCTATAATTTTTGCTGCATACTTTTCTTTAGTCCACTTAATAAAACTTGTTTTATTTAAAAGTATTTTTCTTCCAATTCCATTTTTTTCAAAAATAAATTTTCCTGATAATGGAAATGTGTCCATTTTAAAAACACCATCATTAACATATTTATATCTTAAATACACATCAATATCCCAAGTTCCAATCATATCAACTTCTTTATAATCGTTCTCTTCTTGACAAGAAACACCAATTAAAAATAAATAAATAAATAAATAAAAAAATGTCTTTCTTATTTTCATAGCCCAAAAATAATATTTTTTTTTTTAAAACTTTTTCGAAAAAAAAATAAAAAATTATTAAACCTAAAAAATTTTTTATAATTATAAAATTTTGGCGTTTTTTTGAAAAAAAAATTACTAATTTAATCTTACTTTTTGAGAATTTTATCAATAATCTATCTATCTGACGAAATAAATTTTTTATTTTTTTATCGGAAAATTCAAAATATTAATTATTTCATATTTTGATAAAATGTTTTGCTTCTTCCAACTTGAAAACAAATTCTTAAAAAATGCATCATGTGTTTTCATTTATTTTTTCAAATTATTTTTTTAATAAAAAAGCAAATTTAAAATATTTTTTTTAAATAAAAATATTTTTTTCAAAAATATTTTTAATATATCAAAGAAACATCTAAATCACAATGTGAACTTGTCCAGCAAACAGAATCACATTTATTTGTAGACCTTTTTGTCGGTTTACAACCGTCCACTGCGAAAATTATTTTATCTCCTTCTTTATATTCTGCTTTTATAGAATACTCTCCACCAAAAATAACCTCCTCATAAAAAGTACTATAAACGGTATCCGCAAATAAAAGTGTTCCATTTTCTACATTTCCATAATAAAACCAAACAGGTACACCTTCGCTTCTGGAACTAATTACTATTTCCATATCGAAAGAATAAGGTTCATAAGTATCACAATCGCTATAATTATAATCTTCGCAAAATTCTTCGTCATAAATAAGAAAACAAGAATTTAAAGAAAAAATAATAAAAATAATTATAAAAAAAATTTTTTTCATAAATCGTAAATTTTTTAAAACATGTAAGAAAAACTTATATTAAATCTATGTGGAGAAAACTCTTCCACTGCAAAATCCATATATTCGTAAAAAATTCTCATTAATAAATTTTCATTCGAAACATTTGAAAATCCCAATTGTGGAGATATTATAAATTTCGTTTCTGGATTTTCATCTGAACCTCTATAACTTCCCCATGTTGAACTTACTCGCATTCCAATTAAAAAACCAATATTTTCATTTATTTTAAAAGTTTTATCTGCATTAGCATAAAGTAAAAATCGCCTTTCCCAATATTGATAAAAAATATTTTTTGATTTTTCTATCATAATTCTTTTAGCAAACATACGACCATCAAAACCAAAAAATAAACTATAATTATTAATAATATCATGTATTCCAAAATTTCCTCCCCAAATAAAATCTGATGAAAAATGAGCAGATAAACCTAAGGAATGTTTTTTATATTCAAAAAATTCAGCAACATTTATTTTTTCTAAATTTTCTTCCTCTTCAAAGTTTTCTTCTTCAAAATTCTCCATTGGTTTTTTACATTGATAATTTAATAATAAATTATAAAGTTCTTTGTCTTCATATTTATCCGAATATTCTATGGGATTTAAAATTTCGTCATTTTTTGAATAATAAATATCTGCTTCATTTTCAAGTAAATAATTTATA
Source organism: Bacteroidetes bacterium 4572_128 (assembly GCA_002084355.1). Taxonomy (GTDB): domain Bacteria; phylum Bacteroidota; class Bacteroidia; order Bacteroidales; family 4572-128; genus 4572-128. The sequence goes on from NBLL01000029.1 coordinate 20,894, forward strand.
ATTTCTTTATTTTTCCAATCCAAAGCGTAATGTAAAGGGGTTTTTTTTGAAATGGAATCAGAGACATTTACTTCTGCTAATGCCGTTTTTAATTAAAATAGATACTATTTCTTTATTTTTATTCTGGCAAGCATACATTAATGGAGTTACACCGTTTTTTGTCATAGAATTTACATCTGCACCTTTTTCAATAAATTTTATTAATGTATCTTTTTCATTTTGTTCTGCTGATAAAATTAAACCAAAATTCAAATCGTATTGTGTTTGTGAATAATTTTTTTCAATAAAAAAAAATAAAAAAATTGCTATAAGCAAAAAGTATTTCATAATAATTTAAAAAATTTCTTTCAAAAAAAACGTTTTTTTTTAATTTTAATTTTAATTTTAATTTTTAAAATTTGTAAATAAAAAAAAATGGGAATTTATAATAAAGTAGTTTTTGCTGGAAATAATGGGAAAAAAGTTCGTTCTGATTGTTTTATTTCTATGGAATTAACAAAAAATGGAGGAATAGAAATTTCTTTAAAAAGCAAAGTAAAAGCAATTTTTGGAAAATCTATTATTAAATTAATAAAAGATGGGTGTAATTTTTTTTCCATAGAAAATGCGAGTATTGATATTTTAGATAAAGGAGCTTTAGTTCATGTTTTAATGGCAAGGTTTGAGGCTTGTGTTCGACAATTAATGAAAACAGATTTAGAGTTTTTGCCTGATTTTTTAGAAGAAAATTATTATTCCATTGGAAAAGATAATTTTCGTTTTTCAAGATTGTATTTGCCCGGAAATACTCCGAGTATGATGTTAAATGCAGGTATTCACAAACCAAATGGTATTATTCTCGATTTAGAAGATTCTGTTTCAATTACAAAAAAAGAAGAAGCTCGTTTATTAATTAGAAATTCTCTCAGAGCGATTAATTTTTATGGTGCAGAACGTATGGTGCGAATTAATCAAGGAGAAATGGGGCTTTTAGATTTAAATTTTATTGTTCCTCATAATGTTAATTTAATTCTTATTCCAAAGTGCGAAAATGCAAAACAAGTTTTAAGAATTGAAGATAAAATAAAAGAAATTTTTTTGAAAAACAAAAAAGAAATTTCTAAAATTTATTTTATGCCAATTATTGAAAGTGCATTGGGAGTTGAAAATGCTTTTGAAATTGCATCTTCTTCAGAAAATGTTGTTTCTTTAGCCATAGGTTTGGAAGATTTCACCGCAGATTTAGGAGTAAGCAGAACAAAAGAAGCAAGAGAATCTTTTTATGCAAGAACAAGAATAGTAAATGCTTGTAAAGCTGTTGGAATTCAGGCGATAGATTCTGTTTTTTCTGATGTTGCTGATATGAAAGCTTTAGAAGAAACAGTAAAAGTGTCCAAAGCATTAGGTTTCGAAGGTATGGGTTGCATACATCCAAGACAAATAAAAGTTATTAATGAAAATTTTGCTCCTAAAAAGGACGAAATAGAAAAAGCGAAAAAAATAATTATTGCATTTCAAGAAGCAGAAAAAAAAGGTCTTGGAGTAGTTTCTCTCGGTACAAAAATGATAGACCCACCTGTTGTAAAACGTGCTGAAAAAATTATTTCTCTTGCTATAAAACTTAAAATTTTAAATGAAAATTGGAATATTAATTAATAATTGTTTTAACAAATTGGAGGTTAAAAAAGAAACCTCCAATGTTAAAAAAATTTTTTTTTCAAAAAAACGCCAAAATTTTAATATTTTTAAATTTCGAAATAAAAAAAAATTTTTTTTCAAAATTGTCCAAATTTTTAAGATTTTTTAATTTAAAATAAAAAAAAATTTTTTCCAAAAAACACCAAATTTTTAATATTTTATTAAAAAAATTTTTTCCAAAAAACACCAAATTTTTAATGATTTTTTAAAATTAAAAAAATTTTTTTTTCAAAAAAACGGCAATTTTTTATGATTTTTATAAAAAAAATTTTTTAAAAAAACGCCAAAATTTTATGATTTTTATAAAAAAAATTTTTTAAAAAAACGCCAAAATTTTAATGATTTAAAATTATTATTATTATTTTTAAAAACGTCAAAATTTTTAAATCTTTATAAATTTAAAAAGATTTATGTTTTTTTTCAAAAATGATATAATTTTTTGAAATTTTGAAAAAACTTTCCAAATTAAAAAAACCTTTTGGAATTAAAATTTTTTCACAAAAATATTATAAGAGCCAAATTCAAAAAAAACTCCAATTTTTTTTATGATTTTTCGCGAAATTAAAAAAAAAATTTTTTCAAAAAATGCCGAATTTTTAATGATTTTTCGAAATTAAAAAAAAAATTTGAAAAAATGCCCAAATTTTTTTATAAAAAAAAAAATGATCTTCCATGAAAAATCATTTTTTAGTGGGTAATACTAGATTCGAACTAGTGACCCCCTGCTTGTAAGGCAGGTGCTCTAAACCAACTGAGCTAATCACCCAATTTTTTTATTTTTTTTTGGTGGGTAATACTAGATTCGAACTAGTGACCCCCTGCTTGTAAGGCAGGTGCTCTAAACCAACTGAGCTAATCACCCAAAATCATTTTCATATCAAATGACGCACAAAAGTATTTAAAAAATTTTACAATCCAAATTTTTTTTGGTTTTTTTTTAAATTTTTTTTAAAATTCTTTTCCATCGTATTTTTCCGTTAAAATTATCATAAGAAAACCATATAAAACTTGCTTTTCCGATGATATGATCCTCAGGCAAAAATCCCCAGTATCGAGAATCATTCGCTCTATCTCTGCTGTCATCCATAACGAAATAATAGTTTTTCTCAAAAGTATAATTATCAGAGAATTTATTATTTATGAAAATACTGTCGTTTTTTATTGTTAAATTTTTATTTTCATAAACTTTAATAATTCTTTTATAAAATGCTAATGTTCTTAAATTTAATTTGACATTTTGATTTTTTTTTGGAACTATAATTTTACCAAAATAATCTTTATTCCACCTATAAAAATAACTTTTGGGAAATATTTCTTCGAAATTTGGTTGATTAATCATTTGTTTCAAAACACGAACATATTTTACAGGTTTTTCTTCTTTCAATTTCTTCATATTTTTTTTTGATAAAAAAACATCATAAATTCCCATATTAGCAGCAATCAAATTTATATTTTTTAATTTATATTTATTTTTTATTAATTTTAAAAAATTTGTATCTCCATCAGTAATAACTCTACATTTGAATTCTATATCTAAAATATCATCTTTTTTTTCCCCATTTATAATAACATTTTTATTTTTAATTTCTAAAGTATCGCCAGAAACAGCTATGCATCTTTTTATGAAATTACTTTTTTTATCTATTGGTAAATCATTTTCTTTCGGGAAATTAAAAACTATTAAATCATTTTTTTTAATTTTTGAAACTCCTGGAAAACGAAAATATGAAAAGTTTAAAATGTCTAAAAAGGATTTTTTATTTGTAAAAGGAATTTTCTTATGTAAAAAAGGTATGCTTAAAATTGTAATTGGCATTCTTGCTCCATAGCTTAATTTTTCTAAAATTAAAAAATCGCCTTCAAATAAAGAACTTTGCATCCTTGAAGACATAACTATAAAAGACTGAATAATAAAAATTTGGACAAATAAGACAAAAATAAAAGTTATTAAAATGACTTTTAATAACTTTTTAAATCTTTTTTTCATAAAAATTTTTTTATAAAGACTTTTTAATAATTTTTCTCTCTTTAATTTTAGCTTTTTTACCTGTTAAATCACGAAAGTAAAAAATTCTTGCTCTTCTTACTTTTCCTTTTTTATTGATTACTATTTTATCAACAAAAGGTGAATTTACAGGGAAAATTCTTTCTACTCCAAAACTTCCAGACATTTTTCTAATTGTAAATGTTTCTGTGCTTCCTACTCCTCTTCTTTGAAGAACAACTCCTCTAAATTGCTGTATTCTTACTTTTGTTCCTTCTTTGATCTGATAAAATACCGTAATTGTATCGCCAGCACCAAATTCTGGAAATTCTTTTTTTACAGCAAATTCTTTCTCTACTATTTTTATTAAATCCATTTTTTTATAATTTTTTTAAAATAATTTGCAATATTACAAAAAAAATTATAAAAAAATTGTTTTTTATAAAAATTTTTTTTAAATATAAAAAAATTAATAAAAAATTGTTTTTTTGTAAAAAATTTTTTTATTATGAATATAAACAAAAATACAATAAATAAAATAGCAAAATTATCTTATCTTGAATTTAATAAAAAAGAAGAAGAAGAAATTTCTAAAGATTTAAATAGGATATTGGAATTTGTAGATAAGTTGAACGAATTAGATACGAAAAATGTTGAACCCTTAATTTATATTGGTGTGGAAACTAACATTTTAAGAGAAGATGAAGTAAAACAAGATATTTCTAAAAAAGAAGCTCTGAAAAATGCTCCTCATAAAGATTCCGATTATTTCAAAGTACCTAAAGTTTTATAATTTTTTTTTCAAAAATTTTTTTTTTTGAAAAATTATATATCTTTGAATTTTAATTCAAATAATAATAATATGAAAGTTTATCAAGATAATGAAATTATTAATTTAAGTCTTCTTGGAAGTGCTGGTTCTGGAAAAACTACATTTGCAGAATGTATCTATTTATTCAACAGTCCTTTACAGTGAACTTGCTGACAAAAAGTTTAATATTTTAGATACACCTGGCGCTGATGATTTTGTTAATGCTGTAATTTCTTCTCTTACCGTAACTGACTTTGCTTTAATGTTATTAAATGCTCAAAATGGAGTAGAAGTTGGTACAGATATTTTGCTGAGACACACAAAGAAATTAGAAAAATCAATGGTTTTTGTTGTTAATCATCTTGACCATGATAAAACAAATTTCGAAAAAACAGTAGAAGATTTAAAAGCTAGATTTGGAAATAAAGCTACTGTTATTCAATATCCAGTAAATCAAGGTCATGCTTTCAATTCTGTTATTGATCTTTTGCTGATGAAAATGTTGAAATTTTATGATGACGGGAAAGTTGAAATCTTAGACATTCCAAATTCTGAAATAGACAAAGCTGAAGAATACCAAAGTATTTTGATAGAATCAGCAGCTGAAAATGACGAAAATTTAATGGAAATTTTCTTCGAGGAAGAAACTTTGAATATAGAACAAATGCGTTCTGGGATTTTCAAAGGTATAAAAAACCGTGATATGTTTCCTATTTTTTGTAGTGCCGCAAAATCAAATATGGGAGTAAAAAGGATAATGGAATTTTTAACAAATGCTCCGACTTCAATTTTTGCACCAGTAAAAAAAACTATAGAAAATGAAGAAATAAAACAAGATAAAAATGCTCCTTTATCTTTATTTATATTTAAAACTTCTATTGAACATCACTTAGGAGAAGTTTCTTATTTCAAAGTTGTTTCGGGAACTTTAACCGAAGGAGTTGATTTAATCAACCAAACCAAACAAAATAAAGAAAGATTATCACAAATTTATGTTGTTGCAGGAGGAAATAGAGAAAAAGTTTCTAAACTTGTTGCAGGAGATATAGGTGCAACAGTGAAATTGAGAGAAACAAAAACTAATCATACTCTTTCTTTAAAAGATTCTAATATAGAATTTCCAGATATAGATTTTCCAAATCCAAAATATAGAACAGCGATTAAAGCAATAAATGAATCTGATGATGAAAAATTAGGTGAAATTTTAAATCGTATTCACGATGAAGATCCAACAATTATTCTTGAGTATTCTAAAGAATTAAAACAGTTAATTTTACACGGACAAGGAGAGCATCATTTAAATATTCTAAGGTGGCATTTAATAAATATTCACAAAATAGAAGTTGAATTTATTTCGCCGAAAATTCCTTATAGAGAAACAATTACAAAAGTTGCAATTTCAAGTTATCGTCATAAAAAGCAATCTGGTGGAGCAGGGCAATTTGGTGAAGTACATCTTGTAATAGACCCTTCTAAAGAAGGAGAGGAAGATCCAAAAGTATTTAAATCTACTTTTACCTGCAATTCTGAAGGGAATTATGGAAAAAATGGAAGAAGGCCCATTGACTGGAAGTTATGCTAGAGATATTAAAGTTTGTGTTTTCGACGGAAAAATGCACCCAGTTGATTCTAATGAAATTTCTTTTAAAATTGCCGGAGCAAAAGCTTTTAGTGATGCCTTTAAAAATGCGGGACCAAAAATTATGGAGCCAATTTATAATGTAGATATTTTTGTTCCAAGTGATAGAATGGGCGATGTAATGAGTGATTTACAAAGCAGAAGAGCAATAATTGTTGGTATGCAATCGGAGAGTAACGGTTTTGAAAAGATTACAACAAAAGTGCCACTGGCTGAAATGAATAGATATTCAACAATTTTAAGTTCAATAACAAGCGGAAAAGCAACATACAATATGGAATTTGATAAATATTCACAAGTACCTGGTGATTTACAAAAAGACTTATTGAAAGCTTATGAAGCTGAGCAAAATGAAGAGTAAAATTAATTTTGAAAATTGATAATTTTATTATCAATTTTCAAATACAGTTTTTTTTTTAATCTCTACAATCATTTTTTTCCAAAAAACAATTATTTTAATGTTTTTTTAAAATTAAAAAAAATTTTTTCCAAAAAACCAATTATTTTAATGTTTTTTTAAAATTAAAAAAAAAATTTTTCTAAAAAACCAATTATTTTAATGTTTTTTTAAAATTAAAAAAAAAATTTTTTCCAAAAAACCAATTATTTTAATGTTTTTTTATTTTTTAATTTTAAAAATTATATTTAAAAACAACATTTTTTTATAAATCTATAAAATTATTTTTTTTTAATATAATTTAAAAAAAAATTAAACGTTTTAATAAAAAAAAATTATGGAAAAAAAATCTTATATTTTTTCAGAGATTTCATTTAAAATTTTAAATGAAATCGCTGATTTTAAACAGGTTAGAAATAGAGAAATTTTTAAAGAATGGTTTAATTTTAAATATGAAATTAATGAATATGATAAAGAGTTTCTAAAAAAATTAATAATAAAAAATGAATTTAACATTGATTTTTATAATAAAAAATGAATTTAACATTGATTTTTATTCTGAACGTCAACTATCTGGACATTTTATTATTCCTATTTTGAATAGAGTTGATTTTTATGGTGAAAATTATCGCGAATGGTTCGAAGCAGAAATTCAAGGAATAATTAATGGACATAAATTAAATGGAAATTTAGATTTTATGATTGCAAGCGGAGAGTTAAAACCAGAAAAACCATTTTTTTTCATTCAAGAATTTAAAAAATCTGCACCAATTCCAAAACATCCAAGAGGACAATTATTAGCACAAATGGCTGTTGCTATAGAAAATAATCAAGGAAAAAAAATGCGAGGTATATATAATATTGGGAAATATTGGAATTTTGTCGTTCTTGAAAAAATTGGTGAATTTAAATATCAATATCATGAATCAGAAAGTTTTGACGCTTTAAAAATTAATGACTTGAAACAAATTTTTATTATCCTTAAATCCGTAAAACACAAATATTGTAATTTAATTTCTAATGAATAATTATAATCTCTAAAATCATTAAAAAATTTTAAAAAACAACATTGATTAGAAACATTGGTGTTAAAAAAAAAACCTCCAATGTTAAAAAAATTTTTTTTCAAAATTCGTGATTCGAAACATTGGAGGTTAAAAAAAAAACCTCCAATGTTAAATTTTTTTTTCAAAATTCGTGATTCGAAACATTGGAGGTTTAAAAAAAAACCTCCAATGTTAAAAAAATTTTTTTTCAAAATTCGTGATTCGAAACATTGGAGGTTAAAAAAAAACCTCCAATGTTAAAAAATTTTTTTTTCAAAATTCGTGATTCTAAACATTGGAGGTTAAAAAAAAAACCTCCAATGTTAAAAAAATTTTTTTCAAAAATCGTCCAAAATTTTTAATTAAAAAAAATTTTTTTCAAAAAAACGCCAAAATTTTGAATTTTAATTATTGGAAATGTAGATTTTTGCGTTTCCATGCATAAAAACGAATCTTTAGAACAAGAAAGTTTAATATGGGCAGAAGCAAAAAAAGGAAAATCTGACATTCATAAATCTTTCGTTAAGTAAAAAACATTTTAGAAAAAGATACGCTAATTTTTTTTTACGAAAAAGACGATAAAATTTTAAAAAAGTTCATTAAAACGAATTTTGTTGTTGGTAATTTTGGCATTACAAAAGTACAAATTGACAAAAATAATTTCATGGTCATTTATAATAAATGGTTAGAAACTGTAAAGCCAACTATTGCTGTAAATTGGGAAATTGCAAATAAAAATGGAATTATTGACGGAGATTTCTATCTTGCCGATTTGTTATCCTATGAAAATAAAACAATAAAAGAAAAATTATTTGTTTTATTAAAAAAAAATAGATACGAACTTGATAGAAGAATTGATAAGTTTGGTATGTTTAATACAAGGACAGCATCTTTTATTGATAATCAAAAAGCACATCAAGAATTTTGGAATAAATACGAAAGACCACCAAAAGAATCTTATTGGGATTATATCGTAGAACGTCGAGATTTATTAGTTCCTCAAGATATTAGAGAACGAAAAGGAAGTTTTTTTACACCGCAAATTTGGGTAGAGCTTTCGCAAAAGTATTTAACGGAGGTTTTGGGAGAAGATTACAAACAAGATGTAGATGTGATGAAAGACAGAATTAAAAATGGGGCAAATTTATTAGAAAAACATGTTTTTCAATTTGACTTTTTGAACGATGATTTTTCAAAACTCCCACAAGCTTTGCAAAAAATTATTAATGATCCACAAAAGCGAAAAAAATTAATTATTTATATAAATCCGCCCTATGCTGAAGCAACAACTGCTCGAACAGTAACAAGAACAGGAAGAAATAAAAGTGGAGTCACTAAAAATTACAAACTAAACGAATATTTTAATGCTAAAATTGGTAATGCTTCCAATGAAATATTTGCTTTATTTATGGCACATGTTTATGATAAAATACCAAATTCAAAATTTGCTTTATTTTCAAAATTGAAATTTATACAAGGCTCTAATTTTAAGAAATTCAAAGAATATTTCCTAGCAAAATTTATGAAAGGTTTTGTTATACCTGCAAATACATTTGATAATGTAAAAGGTCATTTTCCCATTGGTTTTACAATTTGGAATTTAAGTGTTAAAAATAATATCAAAAATATAAATTGTAATGTCTTTGATAAAAATGAAAATAAAATAGGGAAAAAACGTTTTTATGGCAATTTGCCAAAAAGTATTAATAAGTGGATAAAAAAATTTGATGATAAAATTCTCGATGCTATCGCTTATATGGGAAATCCTTCACCAGACTTTCAACATAATTCACAATTATATATATCTATGCGAAAGGGAATAGAACATTTTAATTTTTGGAATTTCAATACAGATAATATTTTTAACGGTTGTGTTTATTTTGCTGTCCGTAATTGCATTAAAGCCACTTGGATTAATGACCGTGACCAATTTTTAACTCCAAAAAAGAAATGGGAAAAAGATATTAATTTTCAAAATGATTGCTTAGCTTTTACTTTATTTCATGGACAAAATAGGATTTCATCAGAAAATGCTAAAAATCATTGGATACCGTTTACAGAAAGTGAAGTAAATTCTCAGGAAAAGTTTGAAAGTAATTTTATGGTAAAATTTATTCAAGGAAAGTTAAAAGCAAATGGAAACGGCGATTTATTAGGAAAAAAAATATTAAGAACAGAAAGTTTGTGCATATTTTCAAGGAAGAAATAAAAATGGAAGAATGAATAATAAAAGTAAAGATAAAAAATATATGAATTTAATAACAAATTTACGAGGAAATCTAAAAGTTTTAGCCAAAAAAATAGAGCCAAAAATTTATGAATACGGTTTTTTGAAAAGTTAAATTTTCAATTAAAAAAAATTTTTTTCAAAAAATGACCAAAATTTTAACCATATGCTTCAAGCGTCCACGCAATAGCCGTCAGTCTAAGCATATTAATTACTTGTAAATGAACAAGTTACCAATATTTCTAAAAGCTTTTATGTATTTTTCTTTTCTAAATAAAGCATATTTATAGAAAATTTTTTGTAATTTTTTGTCCATTTTTTAATTTGTTCG
>NBLL01000030.1 GCA_002084355.1 Bacteroidetes bacterium 4572_128
GCCAAAATTTTAATGAATTAAATTATTAAAAAAAAATTTTTTTTCAAAAAAATGCCAAAATTTTAATGAATTAAATTATTAAAAAAAAAATTTTTTTCAAAAAAAAGCCAAAATTTTAATGTTTTTAAATTATCAAAAAAAAATTTTTTTCAAAAAAAGCCAAAATTTTAATGAATTAAATTATTAAAAAAAAAATTTTTTTCAAAAAAAGCCAAAATTTTAATGAATTAAATTATTAAAAAAAAAAATTTTTTTTCAAAAAAAGCCAAAATTTTAATGAATTAAATTATTAAAAAAAAACGTAAAAAATTTATGATTTTTTGAAATCATTTTTTATTTGTAATTCTATTTCTTTTGGAATAAATTTACTAATATCTCCTCCCATTTTTAAAACCTCTCTAACAACACTTGAACTAATTACAGATAATTCTGAATTGCTTGTAAAAAAAATTGTTTCTATTCTTGGCAGTAAAATTTTATTAATCTGTGCGATGGAATTTTCATAATTAAAATCTGTAGTATTTCTAATTCCTCTTACAATAAAATCAATATTTAATTTTTTGCAAAAATCTGTTGTCAAACCTTTGTAAGATAAAACTTTAATTTTTTTTTCAAAAAAGAAAATTTTTTTTATCCACATTTCACGTTTTTCTATTGAAAAATATCCGTTTTTTTTTTCATTATATCCAATTGCGATAATAATTTCGTCAAATAAATTCAAAGATTTTTTTACTATTGATAGATGTCCATTTGTAAAAGGGTCAAAAGAGCCGGGAAAAATTGCGATTTTTTTTTTCATAATTTTAATTTCTTATATAAATTTTAATTATCTAATTTCATTCTGTCCGGTGGGAATAATTTTCTAATTATAGATTCATCTTCTATAGATTTTCCAATTAGTACATTTAAATTATTTTTTGCTGTATGATTATATTTCCAAAGTTTTAATGCTTTCGTAAAACTTTTTAAAGCAAGTTCTTGTTTTAATTGGTGTCTTTGTATTGTTCCTAAGTTAGTATAACTCACAGATAATCTGCGTGGCGTTTCAATTTGTGCTAAAATTATATCTTCCACACGTTTATTTTTTAAAAAATAAAAATCTTCATCATCTATAATGAAATTTTCTTTTTTAAAAATTTCGTCTATTTTCTTGAAAATTTCTTTTTTAGTTTTTTTTCCATTACTTTTTAGCCAATTTTCATAAATTTTTATACTTTCTAAGGTATTTTTTTCTGCAATTTCTAATAATGCTTTTTTATCTTTTGTTTCATCATTTTCGCTGTACAAAGCAATTAAAATATAAACTGTCGCTCTGTTATTGTAAACAACTCCAAATTCAAAAGAATTTTTATATTCTTTTAAATTTGTATAAATATTTTCAATTTCGTCTAAAATATTTAATGCTTTTTCATATTCTTTTTCTTCTAAAAAATTATCATAATCAATAAATAAATTTCTTGCTTTTATTGTTCTTGGGTCTTCAGCAGAATTTATATTTTGATAATAAAGATATGCAGAAATAACTAAAATTAATGCAATAAAAAAACTTATAGAAAAGACAATTTTTGTTCCTCTTGAAATTTTAAACATAAAAAAAATTTTTTCAAAAATAGAAATAATTTTTCATAAAAGAAAACATAAAAATGGAACATTTTTTGTGTGAAATATTTTTATAAAAAAAATAAATTATGAAAAAAATAATTTTAATAAATTTTCTATTTTTTGCAAGTTTCCTAATTGTTTTTGCACAAGATCAGAAAGACGCTTTACGTTATTCTCAGGCATTTTATTCGGGAAATTCTCGCAGTGCATCCATAGGAAATGCTATAGGTTCGCTTGGTGGCAATTCTATGTCTTTATCAATTAATCCAGCAGGTCTTGGAGTTTATAAGGGCTATGAACTTAGTATAAGTCCTGGTTTTTATTTTAATAACACTGATGCAAATTATTTAAATAATAAAAGTTCTGATAATGATTATAGTTTAAAAATTAGTAATTTTGGCTTTATTGGTTCTTTTTATCCTTACGATTATGAATATAAAGCCGAAGGAGATAATTCAGAATGGGAATCAATAAATTTTGGTTTTGCTTATAATACTTTGAATAATTTTAATAAAAATGTTCTTTTCGAGGGAATAAATAACTCTAGCTCAAAGTTAGATGACATTATTTATTCAGAAAATAGCGGAGTAAAAACACATTTTGGAAATTTAGCTTATGAAAATCTAATGTTTTATGATACAATTAAAAATGAATATTGGACAGATGTTTCAGACGATAAAGATATAAATTTATTGCAAAAATCCAGCAATGCTTCCAGTGGAAGTTTGGGCGAATATGTTTTATCAATAGGAGCAAATTATAATCATAAAATTTATATAGGTGCTTCTTTTGGTATTCAAAAAGTTTATTACAAAGAATATTCGGAATATTCGGAAGAAGACTTTAATGATAGTACAGAAAATTTTAATTCTTTTAAATATTCTCAAAATTTAACAACAAAAGGTTCTGGAACAAATTTTAAATTTGGTATTATAATTCGTCCAATTGATATGGTAAGAATTGGTCTCGCTATGCATACACCAACTTGGTTAAAATTAGAAGATGAATATGATGAGAATTTACAAACATCTACGACAGATGGGAATTTTGATATTTATTCTGATAAATTTTATGAGGATTATGAATTAACAACTCCTGCAAAATTTATTGGTAGTTTGAGTTTGGTTTTTAAAAGAGGCTTTTTGAGTATGGATTATGAAATAATTGATTATTCTTTTGCTCGACTACGTGGAGATAATTACTCTTATAATGACGAAAATAAAAATATTACAAATGATTATAAAACGGTTTCTAATTTAAGAATCGGTGGAGAACTTAATTTAGATATTATTTATTTAAGAGCAGGTTATTCTTATTATGGAAGTCCTTATGAAAATAGTGATTTTGATAATAATGAATATATTTCTATTTCTGGTGGTATGGGAGTAAGAGTTGATAATGTTTTTATAGATTTTGCTTATATAAATAGCACTCAAAAAGCTAATTATTATCCTTATAAAAGTTTTGAAAATACTTTTGCTAAATTAGAAAATAATAATAATCAAATGTTAATAACTTTAGGTATGAAATTTTAGAAAAAAAAATTAGGATTTTTTTCTAAAATTTCCAATTTTGTAGATTAGAAATTTGGAATTTGATTTTTTGAAATTTCCAAATTTTTCAATTTTTCATAATTTTTTCTTGGTAAAGTATAGATTCTTTATGTATTAATTCCAATATTTTTTTCACAAAATTTTCTGACATTCCTAATTTTTTAGCATTTTCTGTTCTTGTTTTTATAATTTTTATCCATCTTTTTAATTGCAAAATAGTTAATTTATTTTTCTTTTTATAAAAACCAATTTCTTTTACAATTTCCATTCTTTGCATTAAAAGGTCTAATAATTGTGCATCTACGAAATCTATTTTTTTTCTGTTTTTTTCCATTTCGTTTTTGAAAATTTCATTTTCTTCAAAACTTTTTCTAATTTTTAATTTTTTTAATAAAATTTCTAATTCAAAAGGTTTCAATTGTTGTTTTGGGTCGCTCATTGCTTTTTCTGGATTGATATGGCTTTCTATCATTAAACCGTCAACATTCAAATCCAAAGCTTTTTGCGAAATTTCAAATATGAATTTTCTTTTTCCAGAAATATGACTTGAGTCATTAATTATTGGCATATTTAAATCTTTCCAAAGCACCTATCCACAAATCTAAATCTGGATTAATAGGATTTTTTACCATCACGGGAATATCAACACCACGCAAAGAATTTGCCAATTCCTGCACAGAAAATGGACTGGAAGTTGTCCTTGCACCTATCCAGAAAATATCTATTATTCTGGGATTTTTTAAACATATTTCTATATGTTTTGGAGTTGCAACTTCTGTGCTTATTAACAAATTTGTTTTTTCTTTTACTTCTTTCAGCCATTTTAAACCAATTTCTCCAACTCCCTCGAAACTATTTGGTCTTGTTCTTGGTTTCCAAATTCCTGCCCTAAAAACACTAACTTTTTCTAATTTTGAAATTTCTTCTGCAGTTTTAAAAACTTGATTTCTGCTTTCTGCACTACAAGGACCAGCAATTATTAATGGTCTTTCAAAATTTTCAAACCATTTTTTTAAAGGTATAATTTTCAAAACTTCTAATTTTTTTTATTTTTTTTTACATTTCCAGAAATAATTAATTCCACTGGAGAATTTTTTGCATTAGAAAAAACTTTAATGGTTTTCCTAAATTTTCCAATTCTTTTTGTGTCATACAAAATTTTTATATGTCCTTTTTTACGTTTTAAAATTGGTTTTTTATCCCAAAAAGAAGTCGTACAACCACAAGAAGTTTTTATTCTATTAATAATTAATGGTTCTTTTCCAGTGTTTTTAAAAACAAATTCGCATTTGCCATCGCTTTCATAAGAAATTTCTCCAAAATTATAGACATCGTTTTTCAAAGTCATTTCTGGCGATTTCCTTGTAAAAATCTTTTTTTCCGGAGTTTTTATTCTGATAATTTGCTGCGAACTGTCCTCTTGTGAAAAAGAAAATAAATGTAATAATAAAAATAAAATAATAAAAATAAAAATCTTCATAATTTTTTATAATTTATTGATTTTCATCAATGAAAGTTTTGTTAATTTTTTAATTTCCTTAATATTAATTCCGTTTTTTTTCATAATTCTTGCAATACTTAACATTTTAGTTTTTAATTCTTTATTTATTTCTTTAATTTTTAAATCTTTTTCTTTCAAAAGTTTTTTATTTTCTTCAATAATTTCATATTTTATTTAATCTTCAAGCAATTCATTTAAAATTCGTCGGTTATTTTGAACAAAATCATTTGTTTCTTTATCATTGTTATTTTTAATAACTTACTTTTGAAAAAAATATATCATTTTATTTTCCGGCAAAACAGTAAATACAAGAAAATCTTCATCCAAACGAAATAATTATCTATAACCAATATTATAATATAATGGTTTACCTTAGAATAATCCCTAATTTTTTTTATATGATATTTTTGTGTTTTTCTATAAAATGTTTATCACCCTTGCATCGAAAATCAAAACGTATTTCTCGTGCTTTATTTGTCAAATTAATATATTTTTCCAAAAGCTTAATTTTTGCTATTTTAATATCCAGAAAATTTTCCAGAAATTTTTTTGCTATTTCTGTATAGAAAATAATTTTTAAAATATTATTATAATTTAAAGGTAAAATCTCCATAATTATTTTTTTATAAAAAACGTAATAATAATTTAAAAATTTTATAAAAAAAAAAAAATTTAAATTAAAAAAAATAAAAATTTTTATGAATTTATAAAAATTTTTCAAACTGTATAAATCCAAAAAATCACCTATTTTTTGATTTTTTTTCAAAAATCGTCCAAAATTTTAATATTTTTAGTAACTGCTCATTTTTTATGGTAAATTTCAATTTTTTGTATTTTACAAAAAATGTAATAAGTTTAAAATCAAGGTTTTATACTTTTTCATTTTTGCAAAAAAAAACTTTTTACCATAAAAATTGAGCGGATACGAATTCTTTTATTTTTTTTATACAATTTTTATATATTTGTAATATAATAAAAAATTATGAGATTTGAAATTACACGTGAATATATAGATGAATTACGTATAAAAATAGAAGAAAAAAATCAAAAAGATGCTTTGTCTTTAATTGTAAATTTATATCCAGCTGATATAGCGGAAATTTACAATGAATTAAATATTGATGAAGCAAAATTTTTATATTTATTATTAGATAAAGAAAAAGCCTCTGATGTTTTAATAGAATTAGAAGAAGACGATAGAGAGCGTTTTTTGAAAGTTTTACCGAGTGATCTTATTGCAAAGCAATTCATTAACGAGATGGATTCTGATGATGCTGCTGATATTATTGGAGAATTACCTGAAAAAAAACAAGAGGAAGTTCTTTCACATATAGAAGATTTTTCGCTTGCCGGAGATATAGTAGATCTATTAAACTATGACGAAAACAGTGCCGGTGGTTTAATGGCAAAAGAATTAATCGCCGTTAATGAAAATTGGAGTTTGTTATATTCTTTGAAAGAAATGAGAAAACAAGCAGAAAAAATCGATGAACTTTTTTATGTTTATGTTGTAAATGATGATAATATCTTAAATGGTACACTTTCTTTAAAAAGGCTATTACTAGCACAAAGTGCAAAATTAATTTCCGAAATTGTTAATTATAAAGTTATTTCTGTCAAAACCGATACAAGTTCAGAAGAAGTTGCAAATATAATGAAAAAATATGATCTTGTTGCTTTGCCTGTTTTAGATGGAATTGGTCGTCTTGTTGGTAGAATTACCATAGATGATGTTATAGATGTTATAAAAGAAGAAGCAGAAAAAGATTATCAAATGATTTCTGGTATTTCGGAAGATGTTGAACCAAACGATAGCGTTTTTTTACTCACAAGAGCAAGACTTCCATGGCTGTTGATAGGAATGATAGGAGGAATATTCGGTGCAGAAGCAATGAGTAATTATAAAAACGACCTTGCTGAAAATGCGTCTCTTGCATTATTTATTCCATTAATTGCTGCTATGGCAGGAAATGTTGGAGTGCAATCGTCGTCTATAGTTGTACAAGGACTTGCAAATCAAACGATTTATTTAGGAAGTACATTTAAAAAAGTTATGAAAGAAATTGCTGTTGCATTAAGTAATGGTTTGATTTGTTCATCTCTTATATTTATATACAATTTAATTTTTAGTGATTCTTTTGCTTTGACATTAACTGTTAGTATATCTCTTTTTATAGTAATTCTTTTTGCCTCTACTTTTGGAACTTTTGTTCCTATGGCTTTAAATCGTCTTAAAATAGACCCTGCTGTTGCAACAGGACCTTTTATCACAACTGTAAATGATATAATTGGATTAATAATTTATCTAACAATAGGAAGAATTTTATTTGGAATTTTTTAAATAAAAATCATTGGAAATTTTTCATTTTTCAAAAAATTTATTTTAATAAAATTAAAAACTATGAAAAAATATATTTTATTTATTTTGATAATTTCATTTTCTTCTAAAATAAATGCTCAGAACGATAGTATTGTTTCTGATACTTTGTGGGATTTATCACTTGAAGAATTAATGAACATTGACATAGAAATTGCAACAAAAACTAAATCTACTATTGATGATAGCCCAAGTATTGTTTCTGTTATTAATCGTGAAATGATAGAAAAAACAAATGCTCAAACACTTGGAGATATTATTCGTATGGTACCAGGTTTAGATTTTAGCAAATCAAGTCTTGGTTGGGGAGAACCATTAGATGAATTTTATGGTCGTGGAGTTATAAATACTTTCTCTCAAACAATATTGATTTTATTAAATGGAATGAATAAATTTAATGATTTTACTTATGCTTCTCCTTTTATGTCAACAAGAATTAATGTTGATATGATTAAACGTGTAGAAATTATTAGAGGACCAGGTTCAGCACTCTATGGAGGGAATGCTTTTGCTGCTGTAATAAATATTATTACAAGAGATAAAGGTAAACCAGATGAAACTGTTTTTGAAATATCCGGAGGAGAAAATCCACATGGAAGCGCTTATTTGTTGTCAAAACATAAATTATTTAATACAGATTGGAAAATTGGTTTTCAAGGAAAATATTTTTTTGATAAAGGAAGAACTTATAATGAAGTTCAAAAAAATAAAATTTATACAAATTTAACTTTACCAAAATCAGATAAAATTACTGACGGTATCGACCCAAGTTTTGATTTATCTATAAATTTATCTGCACCAGATAATAAATTTAATTTTCAATTTTGGCACACGGACCACAATATGCATCCATTTCTTACTGGTTTTTTTCCACAACCAAATGATAATTATAAGTACCAAACTAAACAGACATTTTTTAATGTTGAATTTAAACCTACAAAAAATTTAATTTTTTCTGCATATCATTCGATTATGTCTTGGGATTCAAGATTAAGTTTATATTGGGAACATGACACAATAGTAGGAGAAAGATATTCCGATATGGATTTATATGGAGCATCAGAAAAAAATCTAAATTCTTCTGCAACAATTGCATATGTTTTTGACATAAAAAAACATAATATTTATTTCGGATCTACTTTTTCGCAAGAAGAACAATTAGATGCTACAACTACTTATAATTCTAAAATAGCGGAACTATACGGTTATGAAAATTTTAGTGATTCTAAAGAAACTGTCATTACAGAAGAAGGCTGGGTATCATATTTACCGCAAAAAAGGAATAAAATTTCTTTATATTTTCATGATAATTGGAAAATATCTGAAGATCTCGCAGCAACTTTTGGTTTAAGATATGATTATTATGATGATTTAGAAGAAAAAAATATTTTAAATCCAAGATTCGGTATTGTCTGGCGTGCTTTTGAAAAAAGTAAATTTAAATTACTTTATGGACAAGCTTTTCGTCCTCCGTCTCCGTCGGAAACAAGTATAATTCTTAATCCAATAAAAGGAAATCCAAAATTAAAATCAGAAAAAATCAAAACGACAGAAATTGCTTTTATTCATTATTTTGAATTTGCAAGATTTCAAATTAACAGCTTCTATAGTTTTGTAGAAAACCCTATAAATTTAGTAGAAGATGGAATATTATATAATGGCGAAAATTGGGATACTTTTGAAAATCTTGGTAATGCAAAAATGTATGGATGCGAATTAGAATTACAAGGAAAACAATTTTGGGTAAATTATTCTTATGTTAATTCTAAACAAAATAATGGTAATGGAAAATATAAAAGAACACCGTTTATTGCTTCTCATCAATTAAATATTGGTGGACATTATGAATTATATGATAAAATAACAATTAATAATCAAATATTTTTCAAATCTGCACGTCCAGCATTGAACGAAAATCAAAGTAAAACAAAACCTTATATTGTTGATGATATTTCTATAGTTTATAAGAAAAAAATTGTAAATTTTAAAATTGGAGTAAGAAATTTGTTTAATAATATTTGGAAAATGCCTTTGCAAGACGGTGGAATTTATGAATATCCATACAGAGGTAGAGAATTATTTGCAACATTAACAATTAAAATAATGAAAAAATGATAATGAAAATTGTAATTTTAATTAAAAAAAATTTAAAAATGTAATTATTAAAATTTTTAATTAAAAATTTTAATAATTTAAAATAATAATTTGTGAAATTTCTTGTTTTTTTTAATGAAATTTTCCAAAAATTAAAAGAAAAACGAATTTTTAAAGAAAAAAATTTTTTTTCAAAAAAAGTCGTTTTTTTTTTGGTATTTAAAAAAATGAGTTTACATTTGCAACGCAAAACGAAATAATATTTTTTATTTTTAATTTGTTATAGTTCTTAAATTTTTTGCGAAAATAGCTCAGTTGGTAGAGCACAACCTTGCCAAGGTTGGGGTCGCGGGTCCGAGTCCCGTTTTTCGCTCAAATTTTTTTTGTAATTATTAATCAGCCCAGGTGGCGGAATTGGTAGACGCGCAGGACTTAAAATCCTGTGATCATTGTGATCGTGCCGGTTCGAAACCGGCCCCGGGTACTTAAAAGCACATTTTTTTATAAAATGTGCTTTTTTGCTTTCAAGATTTTTTTTTAGAAAAAATGCCGAATTTTTTATGCTTTATTTGAAATTATAAAAAAATTTTCTTCAAAATTCGTCCAAAATTTTAATGTTTTTAAATTAAAAAAAAATTTTTTTTCAAATTCATCCAAAATTTTAATATTTTTAAATTGAAATTAAAAAAAAAATTTTTTTGAATTCGTCCAAAATTTTAATGTTTTTAATATTTAAAATTCAAAAAAAATTTTTTTTCAAATTCGCCCAAAATTTTAATGTTTTTTAATTTTAAAATTCAAAAAAATTTTTTTTCAAATTCGCCCAAAATTTTAATATTTTTTAAATTTCAAATTCAAAAAAATTTTTCTCAAAATTTGTCCAAAATTTTAATATTTTTTAATTTCAAAATAAAAAAAATTTTTTCAAAATTCGTCCAAAATTTTAATGATTTTAAATAAAAAAAAATTTTTTTCAAAATCGTCCAAAATTTTAACATTTTTTAATTTCAAATTAAATTTAATAATGTGCGGTGAAAAGAGCGCACATGTGCAGGATGATTTTTTAAATTAATATAAAATCTTATATAAAAATATATAATAAATAAAAAAAATTAAGCGTTTTATATAGAAAATTATGGAAAAAAAATCTTATATTTTTTCAGAAATTTCATTTAAAATTTTAAATGAAATAGCTTATTTTGACCAAGTTTGGAGTAGAGAAATTTTTAAGGAATGGTTTAATTTTCAATATGAAATTAATGAATATGATGAAAAATTTCTTAAAGAATTAATAAAAATCAATGAATATAGAATGGATTTTTACTCTGAATTACAATTATCTTTACATTTTATTAGTCCTTTTTTAAGTAGAGTAGGCTTAAATACTAAATATTTTAGCTCATGGTTTGAAACCAAATTGCAAGGAATTATTAATGGGTATAAATTAAAAGGGAATTTAGATTTTATGCTTGCCAGTGGAAAGTTAAAACCAGAAATACCATATTTTTTCATTCAGGAATTTAAAAAATCTGCACCAATTCCAAAACATCCAAGAGGACAATTATTTGCACAAATGGCAGTTGCTATAGAAAATAATAAAATAAATAAGATTCGAGGAGCATATAATATTGGTAGATTTTGGTTTTTTGTTGTATTAGAAAAAATTGGTGTATCTAAATATCAATATCATGAATCTAAAGCTTTTGATAGTTTAGATATTGAACATTTAAAACAAATTTTTATTATATTAAAATCTGTAAAACACAAATATTGTAAATTATAAAAAAAAATCTTATATTTTTTTGCTATGCAGTGTTTTCAAAAAAACGCCAAAATTTTAAACATTTTTAAATTAAAAAAAAATTTTTTTCAAAATTCGTCCAAAATTTTAACATTTTTTAATTTCAAAATAAAAAAAATTTTTTTCAAATTCGTGAAAATTTTAATGTTTTTTAATTTTAAAATAAAAAAAATTTTTGAAAATTTTAATGTTTTTTAATTTCAAAATAAAAAAAAATTTTTCAAAATTCGTCCAAAATTTTAATATTTAATAATGTGCGGTGAAAACACCGTACAAGTGCAGAAATTTGTGATTATTTATTTTTAAATTTTTTAAAATAGTGGTCAATTTCTCTTCTTAGCTCAATTCCTATTTTTTCGAAACAAACTAATAAATCTTGATAAGAACCTGAACCACCAAGAAAATCCCAAAAATTTTCTGCAACTTTCAATTCTTTTTCTAAATAATGACATTATTTTGCTTTTAAATGAAAAATTATTTCAGCATAAGCTGATTTGTTTTTTTCTGTTCTATTTAGAACAGGTCTTTTGTATTGATTGACAATTTGCATTCCTGCTTTTTCTGCTATTGTTGGATACATATTGTATTTATCATTTGAAACAAGGAAAATATCGTAAGCATCTTGTAAAAAACGTTTTGAGTTAATCAAAACTTGTGATACGCCTTTAATATATGAATTTCTGGCTTCTTTTCCTTGTCCTTTAAAAAGAGGTCCAATTTCTGAATTATCATTTCGTTCAAAACCGAATAAATCATAAGCATAAGCATGTTGTTCGTGATAATTTATCAATCCAATATAAGGAGGACTTGAAAATATACCTTTTATTTTTTTGTTTTTGATAAGTTCTGCAAATTTCTCATTTTTTTCTTTAAGTTCTAAAAAAATATCTATATTTCTTGCGTCTCCTTGTAAACATTTTTGATGAGTATTTGTTCTTAATCTATTAAATTCGAAAAATCTTTTTATTGTGTCTTTACCGTAACGTTCCCACCAGGAAAGTATTGAAAACAAAGGCTTACATATTTTTCCGTGTTTTCTACAGAAATATGTTTGTGTTATAGGTTCTTTTAAAGTTCCTAAATCAGCATGTGTTGTCGCTCTGCATGACCTAATTGTGCGACTTAAAATTATGCTAAGAACTTTTTTTGTTGTTGGATTTTTTACGTCTTTCAATTGCTCAAATACAAAATCAATTTCATTTTTCACCGGTTGTAAATACCATTTTTCAAGAAAATTATTGTTAGTATTTTGCTTAATTTTTAATTTATATTTTTCTTTTAGTTTTGAAAATGTTAATAAAAATTCTTCTTCTTTTTTTTTTGCATATGTTTTTTCGTTAATTTCTTTTTTTCGAACTTTTATTTTAAATTCAGGAGAAGGGAAATATTTTTTGTTAAATATATTCAATTCATGAAGCAATTCTTTTTCAAATTGAGTATTGTTTAATTTATAAATAAATTCTTTTAATAAATTAGTTATTCTTGTTATTTCATTATGCAAATCTAAATAATTAACTTTTTCAACTTTTACATTAGCTATCAATGTGTTAAATGCTGAAATGTCAATTCCTATGGCGTGTATTCCCAATTCATTTGCCTGTATCATTGTTGTTCCACTTCCAGAAAAAGGATCTAATACAATGTCGCCTTGCTTGAAATAAGTTTCTTTCTTGAAGTTATCTGTGTGATTATCTAAAAAATATTGAACAAGTTGTGGAATATATTTTCCTTTATATGGATGTAGTCTGTGAACATGTTTTGTTGTATCTCGTTCTTTTAAATGATCAAACGATAATTCCCAATTCAAATCCTTACCTAGTTTTTCTTTCCAATTATTTTCTCGTTGTCCATTGAAATTCTTATAATAATTTATTAAATCATTTTTGTTTATAGATATAGTTCCATTTTTTCTATATTTTTTTAATAACTAGCTTTTTTTATTGTAAGATATTCTGTCATTATTTTTTAATTTTTAAAATCTACACAAAAATACAATTTTTAATTTAAAAAATTTAGAATTTATAAATAAGTATCACAATTGTTAAATTTTATATGGATATAAAAAATTGCAAAATTTTGGATGATTTTTGAAAAAAATTTTTTTAATTGAAATTATAAAATGTTAAAATTTTGGACGTTTTTTGAAAAAAAAATTTTTTATTTTGATTTAAAAAATATTAAAATTTTTGGCGTTTTTTGAAAAAAAATTTTTCCATAAAAAACGCCGAATTTTTTAAATTTATCAGACAATTTCTGCGACAATAAAAGTGCTTCCTCCAATAAAAATTAAATCATTTTCATCAGAAATTTTTTTTGCATTTTTCAAAGCTTCAGTAACTTTATTGAAAGTCTTTCCATTTAAATTAAAATTTTCCGCTTTTTTCTGCAAAATTTTTTCATCTAAAGCTCTTGATATTTTTGCTTTTGTAAAATAATAATAAGCATTTTTTGGTAAAATATTTAAAATTTCATCAATATTTTTATCTTTTAAAACTCCAAAAATAAAGTGTAAATTCTTATAAGCTGTGTTTTCAATTTGTTTTAAAACTTCTTTTATTCCGGATAAATTATGTGCAGTATCGCAAATTATCAAAGGATTATTGCCAATAATTTGCCATCTTCCTAAAAATCCAGTTGTTTCAACAACATTAGAAATTCCATTATAAATATTTTTTCTTGTAATTTTACAAAATTTCTTTAAAATATCCAAACTTGCAAGACTTGTTATAAGATTTTTTTTTTGATAAAAAGCCTTTAAATCTGTCCTAAGATTTTCATAAAAAATATTTTCATTTTTATAAAAATTAAAACTTTGTTTTTCTTCATAAAAAAGACTGTAATGAGCATTATAAATTTCGTCTGCAAAAAAAATATCTGCTTTTTTTTCTTTTGCTTTTTTAATGAAAATCTCTTTTATTTCATTTTGCGTTTCACCGATAATAATTGGATTATTTTTAATAATTCCAGCTTTTTCATAAGCAATTTTTTCTAAACTATTTCCTAAAATATTTGTATGGTCTAAACTGATATTTGTAATTATTGATAAAATTGGCGAAATAATATTTGTTGTATCAAGTCTGCCGCCAAGTCCAACTTCAATAATTGCAAAATCAACTTTTTCACGAGAAAAATATTCAAAAGCCATAAAAACTGTAATTTCAAAAAAAGAAGGTTTTATCTTTAAAATAATTTCTTTATTTTTAGAAACAAAATTTATAACTTCTTTTTTAGGAATAAAATTTCCATTAATTTTTATTCTCTCTCTAAAATCTTTCAAATGTGGCGAAGTATATAAACCTACTTTATAATTAGCCTTTTGTAAAACAGCAGAAAGAAAATGGGAAACCGAACCTTTCCCATTTGTTCCGGCAACATGTATGGTTTTGAAATTCTTATGTGGAAATTTTAAATAATTATCCAAAAGAAAAGCATTTTCTAAACTTCCTTTATATGCTTTTTTACCTTGTTTTTGAAAAAAACCAAATTTCTCAAATAAAAAATCAATACTTTCTTTATAAGTCATTTTTATTTTTTTTATAAAATTCAATCTTCAAAAAAAATTTTTGAGAAATTTTGAACCTTTCTCCATTCATAATTTTTCATTTCTTCCGGAGAATATTTATCTCTCAATTCTTCCATCAAAGGTTCTACAACACATTCGCAAATTGTTGATTCTTCTTTTTCATTACAATATTTTTTTTCTATTTTTTCAAGAAATGTTGATTCAGAATTAAAATCTTGCGGAAACGGATGCCAATCTAAAAATAAATAAGAAAAAATCATTAAAATTATTGCAATTCCAATTAATTTTAAAATTATAGAACTCATCCATCGAATAATTAAAATTACACCTATTACAAGAATAATTATTAAAATAATTTGCATTCTAAAATCTTAGATGTTTGACTGATAAACCATTATTAATTAATTCCAAAAGAGATAGGTTGGTCGGAAACTAAAAGAAGTGCTCCGGACGGAATTTGATTTGCAAAACCAACAATAAAAATAGTTGCAGTTTCCATATCTACAGCCATAGAACGAGTTTTTTGCAAATATTTCTTAAATCTCTTATCAAATTCCCAAACTCTTCTGTTTGTTGTATAAACTGTCGCCGTCCAATAATCACAACTACTATTTTTTATGGTGGACGAAACAGCCCTTTGCAAACTAAAAGCTGGCAAAGCGGGAACTTCCGCAGGTAAATAATCATCAGAAGTTCCTTCGCCACGAATGGCAGCAATTGGAATTATTAAATCTCCAACTTTATTTTTCTTTTTTAGACCTCCGCATTTTCCAAGAAATAAAACCGCATTAGGATTAATTGCACTTAATAGATCCATGATAGTTGCTGCATTTGGACTACCAATTCCAAAATTAATTAATGTAATTCCATTGGCAGAAACATTTGGCATAGGTTTATCTTTTCCTATAATTTCCGCATCATTATGCCATTCAGAAAATAAATCTAAATAATGAGAAAAATTTGTTAATAAAATATATTTATCAAAATCTTCTAATTTTCTACCTGTGTAACGTGGTAACCAATCATTTACAATCTCAGTTTTTGTTTTCATAATTTTATGAATTTTAAAATAAAATTTTTTCAATTTAAAATTTTATTTCAAAATAAAAATAATTCTAATTCAGAATTATCGTTTTGTAAACCATCATTAATATTTTCTTTGTTTTTTATAAGATCTAATTTATGTATCACCTTTTTTTATAAAAAACTAAATTAAACTTTTTATTTTTTTTTTTTAATTATAAAAATAAAAATTATATTTGATTTTTAATCATTTACATTATAATTTTAATGAGCAAAATACCAATAAAATCATTTTCGTCGCCACAGCCACATCCACAACCAAGAACTTTATTTTTATCAAGAATTTCTGCGTATTTTTTCTGAACTATTTTTTTTATATCTTCTGACATAATTTATTTTTTTTCAAAAAAAATTTTTTTTCGCAAAATGCTTTTTTTTTTTTAATAAAAAAATGTTTTTTATTAAAAAAATAATCATTAAAAAATTGCCGTTTTCTTAAAAAATTTTTTTTTTTATTATAAAAATAATCATTAAAAAATTGCCGTTTTTTGAAAAAAATTTTTTTTTTATTATAAAAATAATCATTAAAAAATTGCCGTTTTCTTAAAAAAATTTTTTTTTATTATAAAAATAATCATTAAAAAATTGCCGTTTTCTTAAAAAAATTTTATTATTATAAAAATAATCATTAAAAAATTGCCGTTTTCTTAAAAAAATTTTTATAAAAATAATCATTAAAAAATTGCCGTTTTCTTAAAAAAATTTTTTTTTATTATAAAAATAATCATTAAAAAATTGCCTTTTTCTTAAAAAAATTTTTTTTTATTATAAAAATAATCATTAAAAAATTGCCGTTTTTTCAAAAAATTTTTTTTTTAAAAAAGATAAATTTCATAAAAATGAATTTAAAAAAAATTTTAAAGCATGTGTAAATTTGTATATGGAAGTAATTTTTTTATACGTTTTTTTTGTGAATGCGAA
>NBLL01000031.1 GCA_002084355.1 Bacteroidetes bacterium 4572_128
ACCAAAAATTGGCGGAATATGTCCCATTGGCAAATTTTGTGTAATATTTTTTCCATTAGTATAATTAAATGTATAATTTAATTTCCAAAATTTAGAAAAATTTGCAACACAATTTAAAGAAAAACCTTTTATCTCTGCTTTATTTATATTTTTATTTGTAATTATTTTATAATTATCTCCATCATAATTCAAAGAGTCATTTCCATTAATAGAATAATTTGTTCTAAAAATTCCATAGATGTGTGTTGAAAAAATAAACTATCTTTTAATGGGAAATTAGATAAATCTATTAAACCATTTTCATCACTGACAAGAAATTTACTTTTGTAAAGATTATAAACTAAAACTTATTACCCACGTTTTAATAGTGGGTAAATTAAATTACTCACCAATTGAACCAGTAGAAAAACCAAGAAGAACAGCAGTGCAACCGCTCTTAGCAAATTTTTCATCACTTGAAATGGGAACAGTAATTGAAACTATCAATTGTTGACTTGTTTCTACTGTGAAATCCCACATCATTATATAATCTTCATTTTTATTACTAAAAATAAGATTTCTATCACCATCAAAAACTTCGAACAAAATATCTGGCAACTCATTAGTTGCACAAACAACTATCCTATGATTTAATCCAGAATAAAAAGTTTTAACAAGTTCTATATGTTGTCCTTGTGTTAATGTTGTTGCGTTGTAGTTTCCATCGTGAAGATAATTACCAAGATCAGATTTACACTCACTTTGGGCAAATTCTTCGCACTGAGCTTTTACTGAATACACAGAAAAAGCAAATAACAATGCTATTAAAAAAGACTTTTTAAAAATTTTCATAACAATTATTTTTTATAAAATATATTTATCCCTAATTTTTTTAACTCGTTTTGCTAAACTTTTTAAAATTTCTGGCGTAACAGATACCTGAATATTTGATTTGATTTTTGCAATTTTAGCTGTTGTATTTAACAAAGGTTTTTTTGTAGAAACTTCTACTTTTATTTTTTCAAAACTTGCATTCAATTCTTTAATATCTTCTAATAAAGATGCAATATCTTCAAAATCTTTATTTAATTCTAATAAACTAATTAAATTTGTAATTGTCAAACGTTGGTCTATTACTCTGTCTACAAGGTCATTTTCTACTATGTCAGCTTTATCTACATCAACTAATTGAGTTGCAAGATAAAGTCCTTCTATCCAACCTCCAGCTAAAACCATAGATAAAACAGCTGGTCTTTCATTTTGCAT
The DNA here is from genome assembly GCA_002084355.1 of Bacteroidetes bacterium 4572_128. Taxonomy (GTDB): domain Bacteria; phylum Bacteroidota; class Bacteroidia; order Bacteroidales; family 4572-128; genus 4572-128. The sequence goes on from NBLL01000031.1 coordinate 1,246, forward strand.
CAAAGAAGCATTAGAATTCATAAAACTTTCAGAGATAATCGTCATAATAACATCTTTGTTATTAATATTTTTTTCAAGTTTTCTCATTGTTTGCTCATCTATCATTTCTAAAATACCAAGTTTTTCTGCTAATTTTTTTGCTGTTGCCATATAAAGTATAGAAGTTTGTGTTTGGTCAAACATACTTGCATAACTTAAATCAGTGCTATAAATTCCAAGATTCAATGCCATACTTTTATTCGTAGAATAGCGAGACAAATTCTTAGTAGAGTTCAATAAATTTTCATCATAAACAGCACCAGAATGTTTTATAATTAATGCTGTTTCGATAGGAGAAGGTAATGTGTGAAAGATTTTTCGTGTTTCACGATCAATGTGTCCACCATTTTCAACATTACTGTTCATGTCTTTTTCGGTAAATTCATTATCCAAATCATCTTTTTTCTTATCATCGCTACAAGACAAAAACATCAGCACAGACGTAAAAAAAACAATAAACGTAAACACTCTAAAAAATAAATAATTTATTCTCATATTTTAATAATTAAAATTGTTATTAATAAAAAAATTTTTTCAAAATTAATTTCTATTTCCAAAAATAGAACTACCAATTCTTACAATTGTACTTCCTTCTTCTATTGCAATCTTATAATCTCCGGACATTCCAATAGAAATTTCTTTAAAATAAGCTTCATTTGAAAAAAAAGTTTTTTTTATTTCATCAAAACAATATTTTAAATAACGAAATTCTTTTCTAATTAGTTTGTCATTATCAGAAAATGTTGCCATTCCCATTAAACCACAAATTTTTACATTTTTAAAATTATTAAATTCTTCTGAATTTAATAATTTTTTTACTTCTTCTAAATTTAAACCAAATTTATTTTCTTCTTCAGCAATAAAAATTTGTAATAAACAAAAAATAGAACGGTTATTTTTTTTTGCTTCTTGATTTATTTTTTTCAAAATTTTCAAACTGTCCACCGAATGAATCATATATACAAAAGGAGCAATAAATTTTATTTTATTATTTTGTAAATGACCAATTGCGTGCCACAAAATATCTTTTGGCAATTCAAAATGTTTTTTTTTTAATTCTTGTATCTTATTTTCTCCAAAATCTCTTTGTCCAGAATTATAAGCCTCCAAAATCATTTCATTAGATTTTGTCTTAGAAACTGCAACAAGTTTAATTTTTTTAGAAAACTTATTTTGAAAATTTTTTATTTTATCTGAAATACTCATAATTTTAAAATTATTACGAAATTATAAAAAAAAATTAAAAAAAATTTTTTTTTTATAAAAAAAAAATTTAACCATTAAGCAATTTTTTTAAAATTTTATTTGCCATTTTAGGATTTGCTTTTCCTTTTGACATTTTCATAATTTCTCCCATAAATAAACCTATTAAGCCCTTTTTTCCATTTTGATATATTTTTACTTTTTGCGGATATTTTGCTATGCTTTGTTTTGCAAATTTCAAAATTTCGCTTTCATCGTCCATTTGTATTAAATTTTTTTCATTTGCTATTTCTATAGGATTTTTATTAGGATATTTTATTAGTTCAGGAAAAATTCTTCTCGAAGCAACAGAATTACTAACTTTATTTGATTCCACTAAATCAACTAAATTAGCAATTTTTTCCGGAGAAATAGGAAATTCGTAAATATTTATAGCTTTTTCATTTAAAAAAGATTTTATTTCGCCCATTAAATAATTCGCTGCTCTTTTATAATTATTCGTATGAGAAATTATTTTTTCAAAAAAAATCGCAATTTCTTTACTTTCTGTAATTATAGAAGCATCATAATCAGAAAGTTTTAATTTTTCCGTATATTTTTTATATAATTCGTATGGCAAAGTTGGTATATTTTTTTTAATTTTTTCTATATGCTCTTCATTTAAAATTATAGGAGGCAAATCTGGTTCAGGGAAATATCTATAATCATTTGCTTCTTCTTTTGAACGCATAAATTTTGTCTCTCCGGTAACAGCATTAAAATTTAAAGTTTCTTGTTTTACTTTTCCTCCGTTTTCTAAAATTTTAATTTGTCTTTTTATTTCATATTCTATTGCTCGTTTAACATTTGAAATGGAATTCATATTTTTAACTTCTGTTCTGGTGCCAAAAATTTTAGCATCTTTTAACATAACAGAAATATTTGCATCACATCGCAAACTTCCTTCTTCCATATTTCCATCACAAATTTCTAAATATCTCAAAATTTTTCTAACTTCAATGAGATATAAATATGCTTCTTGACTGCTTCGGATATCTGGTTTTGTAACAATTTCTAAAAGTGGAACTCCTGCACGATTTAAATCTATCAAAGAATTAAATGGATCTCTATCATGTATGCTTTTCCCAGAATCTTCTTCCATGTGTATTCTTTCGAGATTTATTTTTTTATTCATTCCATCGTCATTTTTTATTTTTATAAAACCACCTTTACAAATTTGATTTTTATCTTGTGTGATTTGATAACCTTTTGGAAGATCCGCATAAAAATAATTTTTTCTTGCGTAAGTATTAAATTTATTTATTTCACAATTGCAAGCAATTCCAAGCATTATTGCATAATCTATAACTTTTTTATTTGCTTTTGGAAGAGTGCCTGGATGGCCGAGAGAAATTACACTAACATTTGTATTTGGATATTCTCCAAATTTTGTCGTATCAGAAGAATACGCTTTTGATTTTGTCAAAAGTTGAGCATGAACTTCTAAACCTATAATTGCTTGGTATTTATTTTCAATCATTTTATTTTTTTTTCAAAAATACAAAATTTTTTTTAAAAATTTGAAATATTTTTTTTTTTTGAAATTCATCCAAAATTTTTTTCAAAAAAAAATTTTTTTTTTGAAAAAAATTTTTTTATTTTGAAAATTAAAAATTTGTTAATTTTTTTTTTGAAAAAAATTTTTTTTAATATTTTTTAATTTTTCAAAAATTTTTTTTAATTTTAAAATTAAAAACCTTGTTTATGAATGATAATAAAATAAAAATTTCCTGGTTTAAAACTTTACAGTTTAGAACTAATGTATTTATTGTATTTTTAATCTCTCATTTTTTAATTGCTGTTGCGTTTTTCTCTTATTTCAAATATAATGAATTTTTTCAAGAAAATTTTGAAAAAGAAAGTTCTTTATTTTCTGAAAATATTTTGAACGAATTGGAAAATGAATTAGAGAAAGTAAATAATTTTACAAAAACTCTCGGAAGAACTGCAGAAAATTTACAGAAAGATGAAGCAGTATTTATTAATAAACTTCCAAAAATTGTAGATTTTTCCAAAAATGAAAATATTGTTGGAGTTGGAATTTTTCCCGAAGCTTTTGCTTTCAGTGAAGAAAAAGAAAAAATGAGTTTCTTTTGGGAAAAAAATATTAATGGAAAATTTGAATTTTCCGAAAATTATAATTCCCCAGAATTTGATTATTTTAAAGAAGAATGGTATTCTATTACAAAATTTTTTCCAAAAAACCGCTGTATTTGGGGGAAAATTTTTGTTGAACCAACATCTTTTCAAGCTATGGTAACTTTAAGTATGCCAATTTTCGAAGATGAAAAATATAAAGGTGCAGTTACTGTTGATTATAATTTGAAAAAAATCCAAGAATTAACGGAAAAACTGAAAGAAAAAACTGGTGGTTATATATTTATAACTGACCAATATAATAAGTTTGTTTCTTTTCCTAAGTTAAATTTAATTAAGGAAAAAAATAGTGAAAATTTTATTTCTGCAATTGATTTTTCCAAAAAAGAAAATTCATTTTCTAAAATTTCTGACGAGTTAGAAAAATTAAATTATGAAATTTTAAGACACGCGAAAAAAATGCCAGACTTTAAAGTTAGTTTATATAAAGAAATTGAAAACTCAAGCTCTAAAATTTCAAAAAAAGAAAGCGAATTTTTTTCTGCTATTATTTCTAATCCTATAGAAAAAAATAATTTGAATAAAAGTTTTGATATTGAAAATGATTTTTTTTATAAAGAAAAATCTAAAGTTCATATTTTAAATTTAAAAAATTATTGGAAACTTGGAATTGTAATTCCCGAATCTAAAAGTTCTGAAAAAGCATTTATAGATATTATAAATGTCTTAATTTTTGCAAGTTTAATAGGAATGATCATTTTGTTAATATTTTTATTTTTATTTATAAGATTTAATATTTTTAATCCTTTGAAGAAAACAAAAGAACAATCTGAAAAAATGCAAGATTATTTAAGAAATAATAATATTAAAGATTTAATATATACTAATTTTTTACATCTTAAAAATGATGAAATTGGACGAATAAATATTTATTTTAGTAGAATGTTAAAAGGTGTGCAAAATTTTTATTTGTATGAGTTTGAAGAACTAAAAGAAGAAAACGACGAACAAAAAACAAAAATTGAAAGCGTTTCGGATAATAGAGATGAACTTTTGAAAGAGTTAAAAGTTTTTGAAGACGAAAAATTAAATCTACTTACAAAAAATGAAGTCGTAGAGGAAAAACTTACAGAAGTTATAAAAATAAAACATAGTAAATTTGACGAAAATGAAATTTCAATAAAAAATATTGAAATAGAGAATTTGAAAAATCAGCTTTATCAAGAAAAAACATCTATGGAAAAATTAGAAATGGAACTTTCTGAAAAGAAAAAAGAAATTGAAAATTTTGAAATTGAAATCTCTGATAAAGGAAAAGAAATAAAATATTGGAAAGATGAAATAGAAAGTAAAAGCGAAGAAATTGAAAATTTGAAATCTGTTTATTCTGAAAAAGATAATGAGATTGAAAATTTAGTGATTGATTTTTCTAAAAAAGAAGAAGAAATAGAAAATTTACGAGGCGATTTCTTTGAAAAAGATGAAGAGATTGAAAATCTAAGAAATGAAATTGAGAATAAGAATGAAGAAATTGAGAATTTAAAATCTTTTGATTCTAAAAAAGACAATGAAATTGAAAATTTAGAGATTAAATTTTCTGGAAAAGAAGAAGAAATAGAAAATTTAAGAAATGAACTTGCTAATAAACTTGATGAAACTGAAAATTCAAATGAGAAATTTGTTGAAGAAATTGAAAATTTCAAAAAAGAAAATGAAGAATTGGAAATTAATTTTTCTAAAAAAGAAGAAGAAAATGAAAATTTACGAGGCGATTTCTTTGAAAAAGATGAAGAGATTGAAAATCTAAGAAATGAAATTGAGAACAAAAATGAAGAAATTGAAAATTTAAAATCTTTTGATTCTGAAAAAGAAAATGAAATTGAAAATTTAGAGATTGATTTTTCTAAAAAAGAAGAAGAAATAGAAAATTTAAGAAATGAACTTGCTGACAAAATTGATGAAATTGAAAATTTAAATGAGAAATTTAAAAAAGAAATTGAGAATTTCAAAAAAGAAAGTGAAACTTCAATTGAAGTTCCTCTAAAAGTAGAAGCAAAACTTTCTTATGATAAAAATGAAATTTCACGAGATATCGAATTTATTTCTTTTGAAATATGGGAAAATGTTTTATTTATTCCTCAAATTTCTGAAATAGATGAAAATTGGAAAAAAAATGGACTAAATTTCATTTTAGAAAGTTTGCGAAAAAATAAATCGGAATATTTGATATTCGATATTTCTAAAATGAAAATAAAAAATGAAGAACTTGTTTCTAAAGAATTGTTAAAAATTTCGCAAGTAAGTAATTTAATGGGTGTGGAATGTATTTTTATTGGTTTTGAAAAGGAAATTTGCAAATTATTTTTGGAGATGAATATTGATTTAACAAGAATTAAAACTCAAATTGGTTTACAGCAAAGTTTACGTTATATATTTTCTAAAAAAAATTTAAAATAAAATTTCCCAATTTTATTTATAAAAAACGCCATTTAAAATTTTGGCGTTTTTTTTTATGAAATTTTAATACTTGAAAATCAATGACTTATAATTATTTTTATTTTTTTTCAAAAAAAGTTCTTAAAAAATTTGCATATTAAATTAATGTAATTACATTTGCAACATATTTGAATTGATAATTCAAGGAAAATATAAAAAATTCTTTCTTAGCTCAGTTGGTTAGAGCATCTGACTGTTAATCAGAGGGTCCTAGGTTCAAGTCCTAGAGAAAGAGCAAAACCAATCAACAAAAGTTGATTGGTTTTTTTTATAAAATTTTTTTCAAAAAAAACGTCAAAATTTATTTTAATGTTTTTAAATTATTAAAAAAAAAATTTTTTTCAAAAAACGTTAAATTTTTAATGTTTTTAAATTATTAAAAAATTTTTTTCAAAAAAACGTTAAATTTTTAATGAATTAAATTATTAAAAAAAAAATTTTTTCAAAAAAACGTTAAATTTTTAATGTTTTTAAATTATTAAAAAAAATTTTTTTTCAAAAAACGTTAAATTTTTAATGTTTTTAAATTATTAAAAAAAAAATTTTTTCAAAAAACGTTAAATTTTTAATGAATTAAATTATTAAAAAAAAAATTTTTTTTTCAAAAAACGTTAAATTTTTAATGAATTAAATTATTAAAAAAAAAATTTTTT
>NBLL01000032.1 GCA_002084355.1 Bacteroidetes bacterium 4572_128
CTAACAACATCTAAAGGTTTGAACATTATAAAATAATCTGATAAATTATTTTTAAATAATTCTAAACTTGGAAATATTGCATTTTGAATTTTCTCAGCATAATTGATACTATCAGTAATATGCTTATGATTTTCTTCTATTTTTTCTTTTGCTTTTTGTAATTCTTGCGTTCGTTGATTGACTTTATTTTCTAAGTTCTCATAAAGAAGAGCATTTTCTATAGAAACCGCAATTTGTGAAGATAAAATATTAATTGTTTTTATTCTTTCCTCAGTAAAAGCATGAGAACTTGCACTATTTTCGAGATACAAAATAGCGACCATTTTGTTTTTGTGTATTTTTCAAATATTCATCATTTTCATAATCTTTATTTTTTGAAATATCATCAATAAGTACAGATTTTTTTGTGCGAATTACATATTTCACCATATTTAAAATTACTGATTTTGAAGTATCTAAATTTTCAGATTGCAAAACTGTAATATTTTCAAAACCATATTTTCCTTTTGCTTCTATGGTGAAGTTTTCATTATCATTTTTGATAATTACAGCATAATCTGCTCCCGCATTTTCCATAATTATCATTAAAATAGACTTTAATAATTTTTCTAATTTCACTTCTCCAGAAAGAGATTGACTTGCTTTTACGATACTTTCTAAATCAAAAGACGATGAATTTGTTCCTATTGCAGTTGCAGTGCTTGATATTATTGTTGTATTTTGATTTGTAAAACTTGATGATTTCGTATTTTCTTTTTCAAAAGAAAATTGCGGATATTTTTCTTCTAACTGTTTTAATTTTGATAAAGCATCCCATTTTTGATACGTTTTATACGCATTTTGTAAATATATTTTTGATAGCATTTCATTTTTTTCTTCTAAATAAAAACGTCCTGCAAATTCCCAAGAAATTGCTTCTTCACTTGTAAATTGATTTTTATTCGCTCCTTTGATTGCTTTATTATAAAAATCTTGTGCTTTTGCTTTTTCTCCTGTAAGACGAAATTTTTCAGATTCTACCAAATCATATTTATGTTGGAAATTTTCAACACAACATTTTGCCCAAACTTTCATTAGTTTTTGATTTTTAATAGCTTTGTTTAAAAATTTCTTGTCTCTTTTTTTTTCATAAAGTTGTAAATAAAGTAGTGAACTGTAAAAAACTCCGATAGTATTATAATAACTTCCAAATTGAAATTCTTTATTATATTTTTCTATTCCATCTAAATAAATTTCAATATTATTAAAATCATTAAATATAATTGATAAAATAGATTTAATGATATAATAAGATGATAAATTATTATAGTTTTTGTCTAAAATAATTGATTTTACACCTTTATTTTCTTCGAAATATTCGCCTTCTAAATCACAATATTTATCTGTTTTATTTATTAAATTTTCATACATTTGAATTGCTATTGAATTAAATTCTATAGCCATTTTAATATTTAATTTTTTTAATTTTATATTATTATCTATAGATATTTTTCGGATTTTTGTTAATTTTTCATCTGTAAAAAACATAAGATATGTATTATTAATAAGTCCATAACTTGCATATTCTAAGTTTCCTTTTTCATTCGCAATTTTAAATACAGTATTAAATTCTTCTACTATAAAATGTAATTTCTTAAACCAAAATAAATTCATATAACTATAAACAAAATGAAATTTCTCATTATTATTTTGAATATTTAATTTAAGACTTAATTTGTAAATTTCATCAATAATTTTATAGAATTTCTTTAGAAGAAGCATTTCCATATAAAATACAGAAATAGTTAAAAAATAATATAAATTATTTTTATAAGCTCCATACTTAACAAATAACCTTGATGTTTTAAAAGATACTATAGGAAATAAAAGTTGTTGATAATGATAAACTGCAGTATCAATTGATGAAAGTATTTTCATAATTATTTCTTGCTTTTTATCTGACATTTCAGGCAATTTAGAAAAATCAGTTCCTTTTTTTATGAAAAAATACAATTCCATTTTGATAAATTCTTTTAAAACATCAATTTTAGAAGGCTTTAAAGGAAGTATAAAATCAAACTTTTTTAAAAGATACAAAGCTAAATATATGGATTTATCATAAAAAGATTGCGAATTATATGAATAAATTAACATAATATTTGAATGGATTTTATCAATAAATTTTTTTATATTATTATTGATAATATCAACAAATTTTTCTGTATTTTTAAAATCATTTGCTAAATAAGAAACTTCAGTTATCTCATTATAAACTTGCAATGTAAATTCATAATTACTTTTCCAAGAATTTTTTTCTAATAAATTTCTTGAAATTTTTAAATAATTGTAAGAGGTAAAATAAGCAGACGAATATTTCGCTTTTAGTCCAGCTTGTAAATTTAATTCTGCAAATTGTTTTCTTTCACTTTCATTTTCAATTAAATTTATACCGTGATTTATTTGATTGACTACATCAAAAATACGTTTTTCCAAATCTTTTTTATCAAGGAATTTTAATAATAATTTTCCTGTTTGTAGATGAAATATATTTTTTTCATTTTCAGGAATGGTAGAATAAATAGCTTGTTGGATTTTATCGTGGACAAATTTAAAATTTCTGTTATCAACAGGAAAAATAAGATTTTCTAAAATTGCAATTCTTAAAATATTTTTTGCTGTTTCTTCGGTTTTTTTATAAATTATTGATAAAGTTCTTAATTCAAAACGATTTCCTATGCAAGATGCAATTTTCAAAATATCCTGAGTATTTTTTGGTAATTTATGAATTTTATTCTTCATTAACTCTATTACATTATCAGAAATATTTTGTTTTTTAATTTCTTCAAAATTCCAATTCCAAATATTTTTTGTAAAATCAAATTTTAAAAATTCCTCTTCATAAAGATTTGTTAATATTGACATTTTCTAAATCATTGGCATCAATTTCATTATCACGATAAGCAATAATTGGAAAAAAATATTTTATTTCATTATCATTAACAATCAATTTCAATAATTCAATAGAAGCATTATCTGCCCATTGTAAATCGTCAATAAAAATAATTAAAGGATGTTTTTTATTAGAAATTGTTTTTACAAAATGTGACCAAACATAATTAAAACGGTTTTGATTTTCTTTTCCTTCTAATTTTGGTATTTCTTTTTGTTTTCCAATAATTAACTCAAATTCCGGAATTAAATTTGTCAAAACTTCGCCAACATTTCCGACAGATTTTTGAATTAGATTTTTCCAATATTTTAAATTTTCATCATTTTCTTTTAAAATAATATTTGCAAAATCTGTAAACGCCTGAATAATCGCAAAATATGGAATGTCTTTTTGAAATTGGTCGAATTTTCCTTCTATATAAAAACCATTTTTCTTTGTTAATGGTTTATGAATTTCATGAATTAAAACAGATTTTCCAACTCCAGACAAACCTGAAATTAGTAATAATTCTTTTTTCGCATTGCTGATATTTTCATAAATTTCAAATAATTTCTTAATTTCATTTTCACGACCATATAATTTTTCTGGAATAGAAAGTTTACCCGAAAAATCCTTTTCGCCTAATTTGAAAGAACTTTCCAAAAGTTTTGAACTTTTGGAAAGTTGTTGTAAATCGTGTTTTAATCCAAAAGCCGATTGATAACGGTCTTCGGCATTTTTAGAAAGTAATTTTAAAATTATTTGAGATAAAAAATTAGGTATTTCCGAATTAATTTTATGTGGCGAAACTGGAACTTTCGTAATATGACTATGTAAAATCTCCATATTATCTTTTTCTTCGAAAGGCAATTTTCCAGTGAACATTTCGTAAAGAATAATTCCAAAAGAGTATAAATCAGAACGATAATCGACAGTTCTATTCATACGTCCAGTTTGCTCGGGAGAAATATGCGTAATTGTTCCTTCAAGATTATCTATATTAGAAAGGTCTTGATTTTTTAATTTATATTTTGTTGCTATTCCAAAATCAATAATACATATTTTATTATTTTCATCAATTAAAATATTGTTAGAATTAATATCCTTATGAATAATATTTTGCTCGTGAATTTCAGCTATTGTTTGTGAAATATTAATAGCAATTTTTAATTTATTAAAAAAATTTGCCGTTTTTTGAAAAAAAAATTTTTTCAAATTTTGTCCGTCAAAATATTCTAAAATTAAAATATTTTTTCCATTATCTTTATCCTTTTTAAAAACTTCTCTTAGACCGTCAATTTTTAGATCTTTTGTAAATTCAAACTCATTATTAAAACGATTAATTTTTTCTTCGCTTGGATTTTCATCGTTTAAAATCTTTATTAAAACATCATTTTCAAAATCTTTATATTTACCCTTATAAATAATAGAATTTTGACTTTCATAAATTTTTTGTAAATTTTTTTTCATAAGAATATTTTTTTGCAATTTAAAAATTAAAATTATAAAAAAACAGATTTAAAAAAAATTAAAAAAAAAACAATAAAATTTTTATGCTTATTAAATAAAAAAAAAATTTTTCAAAAAACGGCAAAATTTTAATGATTTTAAATATCGTCCAAAATTTTATATTTTTAAATTAAAATTTTTACCAAAAATCAATATAACAATCTATATGTTCTAATTTGAAAGCTTCCACTTTTGCCATATTTAGTTTTGTATTATAACAATATAAAACTTGTAGATTTTTTAAATTCCATATTACTTTTAAATCATCAATTTTTGTGTTGAAACAAATTAACATTATCAATCCATTCAAATTTTCTAATGGTTTTAAAGTTGTTATTTCGTTATTATAGCACCATAATTTTTTCAAATTTTTCAAATTCCTCAAAGGTTCTAAACTTGTTATTTTTGTTTGTGGACAATTTAATTCTTCTAATTTTTTTAAATTTTTTAATGGTTCTAATGTTGTAACTAATGTGTTATAGATTAATAATTTCCTTAGTTCTTTTAAATTTTTTATTGGAGATAAGTTTTCAATATTTGTGCTATTACAATTAAACTCTCTTAAATTTTTCAAATTTTTTAATGCTTTTATTTCTGTGATTAGCGTATTATCTAAATTTAATTTTTCTAATTTCAAAAGGTTTTTTATATGTTTTATATCTTCAACTTTTGTATTATCCAAGTCAAGAATTTTTAGTTTTTTCAAATTTTTTAATGCTTCTATATTTTTAATTTTTGTATTAAAAAGATGAACTTTTTTTAAATTTTTTAAATTTTCTATAGGTGTTAAATCTGTAATATTTACATCTCCACAACTTAAAATTTCTAAATTTAAGAGGTTTTTTAATGGGGATAAATCTGTAATTTTTGTGTTGCTGCATTTTAATTCTTTTAATTTTGTTAAATTTTCTAATGCTTGCAAAGATTCTATTTTTGTATTATAACACCAAAGTTTTTCCAAATTTGTAAAATTTTTTAAAACTTCTAAATCTTTAATTTTTGTATTATAACACCATAATTTTTCTAAATTTTTTGCATTTTTTATAGATGCTAAGCTTGTAATATTTGTGTACATACACCAAAATTTTTTTAAATTTACAAGATTTCTTAGGGGTTCTAAAGTTGTAATATTTTCGCTGGAAAAAGCAAGAACTTCTAAATTTATTAGATTTCTTAAATTTTCTAGATTAGAAATATCAATATTTTCGCAATATAATTCTTTCAAACTTATAAGATTTCTTATAGGTTCTAAACTATTAATTTCTGTATCATAACAATATAATTTTTCTAATTTTTTCATATTTTTTAATGGCTTTAAATCTGAAACACTTGTGTACATACATTTCAACTCTCGTAAATTTACAAGATTTTCCAATGAAGATAAATTTTCTATATCTGGATTTGAAAAAGCAAGAACTTCTAAATTTATTAAATTAGAAATAGGTTCTAAATCGTCTATATCTGTATATTCAAACCACAATTCTGTTAAAGAAGTTACATCTCTAATTGGTTCTAAATCATCTATTTGAGTATTATAAAACCATAATTTTTTTATCTTTTTTAAAAAAGTAATAGCTTCAAGATTTTCAACATTTGTATCAAAAAAACTAAGTTCTTCTAATTCTATTAAATCAGATATTGGTCCTAAATCAGATATTTCAAAGTTTGAGGAAATATTTAATTTTTTTAAATTTAAAATCCTTTCTATTTCTTCTTTTGTTGGGTCTTTGTAAATTTTTAATAATTTTTGGAATTCTTGCTTCCAAACATCATCTAATTCATTCCACCAAATATGTGGGTTAATTTTTTCATTATTTTTTGAAAAAAAATTTTGAGTAAAAAATATTAAAAAAAATATTAGAAAAATTTTTTTTTTTATTTTCATTTTTAATTATTTTTAATTTTAAATTTAAAGTTATGAGCAATAAATTTTTATTGAAAGATTTAAACAAAAACCTTTCCAAAAAAGATATTTTACAAAATTTGCAAATTTTGTTAAAAAAATTTGATAATAAAAAAATAGTTTTTTCTACAAGTTTTAGTATGGAAGATCAAATTATTACAGACATTATTTTTTTTAATAATTTACCGATTAAAATTTTTACGCTGGACACTGGACGTTTGTTTGAAGATACTTATAAAGTATTAAAAAAAACCATTGATTTTTACAAAAAAAAAATTTTCACTTTTTTTCCAGAAAGTCAAGATATTGAAAAATTATATTTTGAAAAAGGAGCTTTTAGTTTTTATTTATCCTTAGAAAATCGTAAAGAATGCTGTTTTTTAAGAAAAGTAAAACCAATAAAAAGAGCATTAAAAGGTGTGGAATGTTGGATAACTGGAATAAGAGCTACACAATCTGAAGCAAGAAAAAAATTAGATTTTTTTATGTGGGATGAAAATTTTAATTTAATAAAATATAATCCATTATTAAATTGGAGCTTAGAAGATGTAAATGATTATGTGAAAAATAAAAATTTACCATATAATAATTTGTATGACAAAGGTTTTTTAAGCATAGGTTGTGAACCTTGCACAAGAAAAATTAAAAAAGATGAAGATATACGTTCCGGAAGATGGTGGTGGGAAAATAACACAAAAAAAGAATGTGGATTACATTGATTATAAATTTTTTTATCATAAATTGAAAAATCTTAATTTATGATAAAATTATTTTACTCAAGAAGCCATAAGAAACTAATTTTCGTATTTGGAAGTAAGTTTTTTAATTTTCTTTTTTCTTTTTTTGGAAAAACATTGCCTCCAAGATTTAAAAAGTCTAAATTTTGTAAATTTTCTATAGAACTTGGCATAGCACGAATTTTATTTTTACTTAAATTTAAAACTCTTAATTTTGGCAAATCACCTATTGCTTTACTAATTGCCATAATTTTATTTTTACTAAAATTCATCGTATGAACTTGTTTTAGCATTCCAACTCTTTGAGAAATCTTACGCAAACGATTAGAGCTCATATTTAAAACTCGCAAATTTTTTAATTTAATTAAAGGTGCAGGAATAGAAAAAAAACGATTTCTATTTAAAGTTAAAACTTCTATTTGTTGTATTTTTATAATATTACTTTCTATATATTTGAACTTATTTGCTGATAGATCTAATTCTTTTAAAGATTTTATCTTTGCTAGTTTTTCAAAAACTTTTTTAAATTTTAATCTTCTATTATCAGCAATAACAAGTTTTTTTAAATTTGATAATTCGATAATTGCATCTGGAAGTTTTTTGAATAAATTATTTTCTAAATTTAGCTCTTCTAATTTTTTTAGCTTAGAGAATTTCTCAGGTAAAAATGTAAGATAATTAAAACTTACATTTAAAACCATTAATTTAGTTAATTTTATTATATTGTCAGGTAAAACACCAAGATTATTATTTGAAACATTCAATATTTCAATTTTTTTTAATTTTCCTAAATTTATTGATAAAGAACTCAAAGAATTATAAGATAAATCCAAATTTACTATACTATAATTCTTAAATATTTCTACAGGAATTGAGGTAAATTTATTATAGCTAAAATCTAAAATTTTCAATTTTCTAAGACTTCCAAATTCTTTTGGCAAAGTTTTCAAAGCATTATGTGAAAAATTTAAATATGTCAAATATCTTAAACGACCAAAACCTTTTGGTATTTTTGATATTTGGTTGTCAGAAAGGTCTAATTTTTCTAATTTTCTTAATTTGAAAATATCAGACGGAATTTGAATTATTTGATTTGAACTCAAATCTAATTCTATTAAATATCTTAATTTTCCTGTAGTTTTTGGTAAAAAACGAAGATAATTTTCCGACAAATTAAGTTTTTTAAGATTTTTCATCTTAGAAATATTAGGTGATAAAGTATTTTGAAAATAATTTTTTGATAAGTCTAAATTTTCTAAGCTTTTTATCCCAACTAATATATCTGAAATTTTGGAAAAACGATTCTTAGATAAATTTCTTTTGGTAAAGCAATTAAATTATTCCCTTCTAAGTTTAAAATTTGTAAATTACTAAGTTTTTTAATGTCAGCAGGTAAAGATTTTAAACTTTGATTATTTAAATTTAATTTATAAACTCTTTTATAATTTTTTAAAGCTTGTTTTAAAGATGTGTATTCCTTTCGTTTTTTTAATTTTCTTTCACTTAATGGTTTCTTGTGGTCTTGTCCGAAAGAGAAACTTATAAAATTAAAAAAAAATACTAATAATAAAATTCTTGTAAAAATTTTCATAAATCAGAAATTAAAAATTTATATTTATATGCAATTTTTTATTTGCAAATAACATACAAAAATAAAATTTTAAAATTTGTTTTTGTAAAATATATATATTATTTGACAAATATTAAAAAAAAAAAAAATCAAATTCGTAAATTTTTTTATTTTTTGAAAAATTATGAAAATAAAATTATGAAAAAATTTTTAACTTATGAAGTTCTTGTTGGTAATGTAAAAATAGGAAAAAGTAATCCTATTTCTGTTCAATCTATGACAAATACAAAAACCTTAGACACAAAAAAAAGTGTAGAACAAATTATAAAAATTACAAAAGCTGGGTCTGATTTTGTGCGTTTAACGGTTCAAAATATTAAGGAAGCAAAGAATTTAAAAAATATAAAAAACCAATTGAAAAAATTAAATTTTAATATTCCTATTGTTGCAGATGTACATTTTAATCCAAATATTGCAGAAATTTGTGCAAAAAATGTAGAAAAAGTAAGGATAAATCCGGGAAATTATATAGATAAAAAAAAGTTTGAAAATTTAAATTACACAGAATTAGAATATAAAAATGAAATTAAAAAAATTCGTTTGAGGCTTTTATCGTTAATAAAAATCTGCAAAGAAAATAAAACATCTTTACGAATTGGAACAAATCACGGCTCGCTTTCTGACAGAATTATGAGTAAATATGGAAATACAATTTTAGGAATGGTAGAAAGTGCTATGGAATTTTTGAGAATTTGCAAGGAAGAAAATTTTTATCAAGTTGTAATTTCCTTAAAATCAAGCAATACGAAAATTATGGTAAATTCTTATCGTAAAATGCTTGAAAAAATGAAAGAAGAAAAAATGAACTTTCCATTACATCTCGGAGTTACAGAAGCAGGAGAAAGTGAAGACGGAAGAATAAAATCTGCTGTCGGAATATCAAGTCTTTTGAGAGAAGGAATTGGAGATACAATTAGAGTTTCTCTTAGTGAAGCACCAGAATTAGAAATTCCTGTGGCAAAAAAAATCTTAAATTATCTCGAAAATAAAAAACCCGTAAAAAAAATAATAAAGAATTTCCATTTAGAAAAAAGAAAATTAAAAATTAAAAATTATCCTATGGTAATTTGCGATATTTTTGATTATAAAATTGATGAAAAATTTTTTTCAAAATTTTATGATTTTAATGTAAAAAATAATTCTTGGGAAAGAAAATCATTAACACCAGAATTTTTTTTTGTAAATAATTTACAAATAAATGATAAATTTAAAATTCCATTTTTTTTAAGGAATTTTAATGAAAATGCAGAATATAATTTTTTAAAAATTGAACATTCTCATTTGAAAAAAAGTTTTTTTGATAAAATAAAAAATTTTAAAAATTTGATTTTTATTTTAGAAACTTATAGAAATGATGTTTCAGAAACTTATGCATCTTTTGAAAAATTAGAATTTTTTAAATGTGAAATTCCTGTAATTGTAAAATTTTCTTACAAAGAGAAGAACTTTGAAAATCTTTTATTAAAAGCATCTTGCGATTTCGGAGGATTATTTATTGATTCAATTGCTGACGGAATTTTTATAGAAAATAAAATTTCAAATAAAAATCCAGAAAAAATTAATGAATTAAGTTTTGGGATTTTGCAAGGAACAGGTGCAAGAATTTCAAAAATAGAATATATTTCTTGTCCTACTTGCGGAAGAACTTCATTAAATTTACAAAATCTAATTAAAGAAATTAAAGAAAATACAAAACATTTGAAAGGCTTGAAAATTGGAATTATGGGATGCATAGTAAATGGTTTGGGAGAAATGGCTGATGCTGATTACGGTTATATAGCTATTGGAAAAAACAAACTTAATTTATATAAAAAAAAAATTTTAATGAAAAAAAATGTTCCAATAGAAAAAGCTTCTGAAGAATTAATTAATTTAATTGCCAAAACAATTTAAAATAAAAAAATTATTTGAAATTAAAATTTTTTTTCAAAAAAAACTAAAAATTTCGTAAAATTTTTTTTATTTAAAATTCATAAAAAATTGACTTTTTTTAATTTCTTTAAATTTTAAAACAATTAAAATTTTGGTTGATTTTTGAAAAAAAAATTTTTTTTATTTTGAAATTAAAAAATATTAAAATTTTGGACGATTTTTGAAAAAAAAATTTTTTTTATTTTGATTTAAAAAATATTAAAATTTTGGACGATTTTTGAAAAAAAAATTTTTTTTATTTTGAAATTAAAAAATATTAAAATTTTGGATGATTTTTGAAAAAAAATTTTTTTATTTTGAAATTAAAAAATATTAAAATTTTGGATGATTTTTGAAAAAAAATTTTTTTATTTTGAAATTAAAAAATGTTAAAATTTTGGACGATTTTTGAAAAAAAAATTTTATTTTGGACGATTTTTGAAAAAAAAATTTTTTTATTTTGAAATTAAAAAATATTGAAATTTTGGACGATTTTTGAAAAAAAATTTTTTTAAATAAAAATGTCAAAATTTTTTTATAAAAATCGATTTTTTTATAAAAATCGATTTTTTTTTGAAAAAATTTAGAATTATTTTTTAATAAATTTTTTATATTTACTTTTGAATTTGTCAATTCTACCTGCTGTATCTATTACAAAATTCAATTTTCCTGTATAAAAAGGATGTGATTTGCTAGAAATCTCTAACTTTATTAATGGATATTCTTTTCCATTATATTCTATATTATCCTTAGTATTTGCTGCTGATTTTGTCAAAAATGTATGACCATTAGACATATCTTTAAATACAACAAGACGATAATTTTTTGGGTGTATTTTCGTTTGCATTTTTTTTATTTTTTTTTAATAAATTTTATTTTAAAAACGCAAATATAATTTTTTTTTTATAAAAAAAATTATATTATTTTTTTATAAATTATGAAAAAAATATTATTAGAAAGTTTTTACCTTGCACCAATTCAATATTATTCTAAATTGCTGAATTACAAAGCTTTAATAGAAGTTAATGAAAATTATACAAAACAAACATATAGGAATAGGTGTAAAATTTATTCTGCAAATGGAATTCAAACTTTAAGCATACCAGTTAAAAATGAGAAAAAACAAAAAACTTTAGTGAAAGATGTAAAAATTTCTTACGAAACAAATTGGCAAAAACAACATTATAAATCAATAAAATCTGCATACGGTCGCTCACCTTTTTACGAATATTTTATTGATGAAATAAAAATTTTTTATTTTAAAAAATATAAATTTTTATTAGATTTTAATACAGAATTTCAAAATTTAATTATAGAAAATTTAGAAATTGAAAATAATTTTTCTTTTACAAAAAATTATATTTCAAAATATCAATTTGATATTTTAGATTTTAGAGGAAAAATAAGTCCAAAAAAGAAACTTGCTGACAATGAATTTTTAATGAAAAATTATATACAGGTTTTTGAAAATAAATTTGGTTTTAAATCTAATTTAAGTATAATAGACCTTCTTTTTAATGAAGGTCCAAATGCAATTTCTTTTTTATAAAAACTTCTTATAAAATTTTAACCATCTTTCAGGTAAATTTCCATTCAAAACATTTATGTAATCTTGATGCGAAACAGATAAAATAAATTTTTTTCGCTCATTTTTATCATTATAAAAAAATTCTAACCACCATCTTTCAGTAATTCTACTTTTATAAAAAGTAAAAATTTCACTGTTCAAATTTAAAATAAATTTTTCATAATTTTCAGTTTCTTTATTCGGAAAATCTGCTTTTCGCCAATAAAAACCTTCTATAAAATGCCAAATAATTTGTGCTGTTAAATGCGAACTTTGAAAATTATCGTCAGATTTTATTCCTGTTTCATAAATTCCAAAGGAGGAGATATTATCACTCATTCCTGCATATTTTGCAATTTGACAAATTTCTTCCGCATAAAGTCCATTTGGAGAACTAAGAAAATTCGACGGCGAATCTGATAAACGAACAGCGGAAAGATTGACATTAAAAATATCTATATCCCTAATAAATATTTCTGTATCTTTAATGTTTTCGCGAATTTTACCCATTCGCAAACACTCAAAATTATTCTCTTCTATCCAATTTAATTCTTCTTCAGAAACAAAATAATTTTGATAAGACAAATTTAAAAAATGAAATAAATTAGGTTCTTTTGATTTAAAAATCTCTTTTAAAAAAGAAAAATTATTTTCATTTAAAATATTCAAATTTGAATCTACTGAAGCAATATTTATATTTTTTTTTATGTTTTTATATCCAATAAAATTTGCAAAAACTAAATCTATACTTCCACCGATTAAAATCGGAATAACATTTTTTTCCAATATTTTTTCCAAAATATAAGAAATTCCAAAATATGTATCTTTAATTGTTTTTCCAGTTTTAAAATTTCCCAAATCAATAATTTTCATATTTTCATTGATTTTGCTCAGCGAATATAATTTTTTTCTGACAAAATTCGGAGCAATTTTGCAAAATTTATTTTTGCTATTTCTATTTTCTTCAACTCCAAAAATCACTAAATCGTAATTTTCTAAATTAATATAATTATCTTTTTCACTAAAAAAATAAACATTTTTTCCTAAAATAGAATCTTTTGGTAAAAAATCAAAATATTCATTTTCTTTATAAGAAAACGGTTCGAAATAATTTTTTAATTTCATTTTTTATTCAAATTATAAACTTTATTTTTTATCTTTTCTGCCCAAATTTTCTGAGAAAAATTTTTTTCTAAATCTTTATAAAAAATTTTTTTTCCTATTTTTAGACTTATTTTTTTATCTTTTTGTTTAAAAACTTCTGAGGGCAATAAAATTAATTCTACATTAAATTTTATTCCAATTTTTTCTCTAAAACGAGCGATATTATAAAAAATATTAGAATTTTGTGCTTTTATAAAAACCGGAACAATATTTCTTTTGTGTTGAATTGCTTTTTTTACAAAAGTATGTTTCCATTTTAAATCTTGAATTATACTATTTTTACGTCTTGAAACAAGTCCTGCAGGAAAAATTAAAATTTGTTTATCAGATTTAAAAGCACTTTCAATTTTTGAAATGTGAACTTTAGAATTAGAGCCGTATAAATTTACACCGAGAAAAATATTTTGCAAATTTTTGAAAAAAAATAATAAATCATTTACAATAATTTTCAAATTTGGAAAAAATTTAGAAACAGTTCTGGCAAAAATAATTCCATCTAAACCTCCCAAAGGGTGATTTGCAACAAAAATTAATTTTTCGTTTTTAGGCAAATTTTCTTGTCCTTTTACTTCAATTTTTAAATTGAAATATTTAATGATTTCGTCTATAAAATCAAAATTATGTTTATCTTGATTTTTAATGATAAAATCATTAATTTCTTTTTGATAAAAAATTTTTTTTAAAAAATTAATTATAAATTTTGGTAAATTTAAATTTCTTTTTTTTAAAACTTCGTCTAAATTTATAAGATTAAAATTTTTCTCTTTTTTATACATAACTTTTTTATAAAAAAATAATTTTTTACAAACTTACAAAATTTTAAAAATTGCCTTTGCTTTTAATAAACATTCTTCATATTCATTTTCCAAAATTGATTTATCTGTAATTGCACCGCCAACAGTAAAAGAAAGATATTTTTTTTTTGAATTATATAAAATACTGCGAATAATTACATTAAAATCAAAATTTCCATCTGGCGAAATATAACCAACACTTCCAGAATATAAACCACGTTTTGTTTTTTCATATTTTTCTATCAATTCCATAGCCTTAATTTTTGGTGCTCCGGTCATTGACCCCATAGGAAAAGAATATTTTATTGCGTCAATAAAATGAAAATTTTTATCTAATTCGGAAGAAACTGTGGAAATTAATTGGTGAACTTGTGGATAAGTATAAATTTTACAAAATATTTTCGGCACGCTCTTTTTCGTCATTTTTTAGTTGTTTTTTTAAAATTTCATCTTCTAATTTATTTATGCCGCGCTTTATAGTTCCTTTTATTGGCTGAGAAATAATTTTATTTCCAACTTTTTTTAAAAACCTTTCTGGACTTGCAGATAATAAAAATTTATCTTCCAACTTATAAAAACACGAAAACGGTGTCGGAGAAATTTCTTTTAAATCAAAAAATGTTCTAATGGAATTGATTTCTGTTTCTTCGGAAAAAAATTCTTGGCAAAAATTTATTTCATAAATATCACCAATTTTTATGTGATTTTTTAATTTTTTGAGAATATCAAAATATTCTTTTTTTGTAAACCTCCTTTGAATTTTTTTTTTTAAAAAAATTGGCGTTTTTTTGAAAAAATTTTTTTTCGAAAGATTTTCTACAATCTCTATAATTTGATTTTCATTAAAAAAATCATTTAAAAATTCAATTTCTAATTTGTTTTTTTTAAAAAAGAAAATAATTTGTGGACAAAAAAAATGAATTTTTGGGAAAAATACATTATCAATATTTTCAGATTTTAAATCTTCCAATTCGTTTTTTAAATCGTAAGTAAAAAAACCAAATAACCAGTCTTTTTTTTCTTCATAAAATTTTTTTAAATTTGAAAAATTATCTTCCTTTTGAATTTTTAATTCGTCAGAAATTCCAAGAGCAAATATTTTTTCAAAAGAAAAATTAGGTGAAAAATCCTTAAAATCATTGCTGTCTAAATAAACAAATTTTGAGAAATTCTCATTTGCCCAGAAAAATAAATTTTCCTTAAAAATTTCTATATTTTTCAAAAAAAAATTTTTTTTTAACCTCATAATATTTTTTTTATTTTAAATAAAAAAATAAATTATAAAAAAATATCCATTTTTTCAAAAAAATTTTTATTTAAAAACAAAAATATCAATATTAAAATATAAACAAAAATGCTCGTTTTTTTATGCTTAGAATAAAATTTCAAAGCTGTTCCAAAAGATTTTTTCTTTTCTAATAATTTTTTTTTTGATAATTTTAAAGAGTAAATTTCATCTAAAATTAAATGACTTAAATATCCAATCATAACAGATAAAGAAATTATAAATTTATCTTTCAATGGAATTTTAAAAAAATCTAAAAAAAATAAAAGCATTAAAAATGATAAAAAAGACATAGGTATAGAATGAAATATTCCTCTATGTTTTGTTAATTTTTTGACAAGATATGTTCCGGGAAACCAAATTATTAAAAAAATTATTATCGGAGCAGAAATTAATATTTCTATTTTATAATTTTCTTTGTAAAAAAAATATAATCCAATTATTGCAAATAAAAAAGAAAAAAACACTGAAAATATTTTTATTGGTTTTCCCGAATTGCTGTCTATATCCGGTAAAAAAGAACCAACAAAACAACCGAAAACAATTAAAAATGCTATCCAGATATTTGTTATTGTAGAAAAAAGTAAACACACAGCACTAAAAAAAAATCCTACAATTATTCCTAAAGTTGTGTGTGTTTTGAAATTTGCCATCTATAAAAATTTTTATAAACAAAAAACTTTCAAAAAATTTTTATAAACTTTATCTTGAACTTCTTTAAAATTTATTTCTTTTCCGATTTCATTTTTCATGGAAGTAACACCTTTATTTCCTATTCCGCAAGGAATTATATGGTTAAAATAATCCAAATTTGTGTTTATATTCAAAGCAAAACCATGCATACTAACATACCTACTTGCTCTAACTCCAATGGCACAAATTTTTCTAACTTTAAATGGATTTCCAACATCCAACCAAACTCCGGTAGAATTTTCCAAACGACTTCCTTTTATTTTATACTCTGCTAGGGTAAGAATAATTACTTCTTCTAAATTTCTTATATAATTTTTTATCGTAAAATCAAAATTTTCAAGGTCAATAATTGGATACCCAACCAATTGACCTTCACCGTGATAAGTTACATCGCCGCCTCTATTTATTTTATAAAAACGTGCATTAATTTTTTTTAAAAAATTATCGTCGAAAAGCAAATTATTTGTAGAACCACTTTTCCCCATAGTATAAACATGAGGATGCTGACAAAATAATAAGTGATTTTCTGTTGCTTTGTCTTGATTATTTTCTCTGTTTTCTAACTTTTGATTTATGATTTTATCAAAAATTTTTTCTTGATATTCCCAAGACTTTTTATAATCAATTAAAGCAAGATCTTCAAAAATTATTTTTTTATTTTTTGGCATTTTTTTTAATCTTTTTTGTTAAAATCCCAACTTCAATTTTTTTATTTTCTTTATCAAAATCAACTTTGATAATATCATTTTCTTTTATATTAGTAGAAATAATTTTCTCGGAAATTTCGTCTTCGAAATATCTTTGGATTGCTCTTTTTATTGGTCTCGCACCGAATTTTTTTTCAAAACCTTTTTCAACAACATAATTTTTTGCTTCCTGAGAAATTTCTAATTGATAATTTAATTTATTTACTCTTTCGAATAAACCAATTAATTCTATGTCCATAATTTTGAAAATGTCTTTTTTATCAAGCGAATTAAAAGAAACAATATCATCTATACGATTTAAAAATTCCGGAGCAAAAGTTTTTTTCAAAGCTTTCTTAATTTTTTCATAATTAAAATGGTATTTCTAAAATCAACTTTATTACCAAGACTGTCAGTTAATTGTCCATCATCTAAAACTTGCAATAAAATATTAAATACATCTGGATGTGCTTTTTCAATTTCGTCAAGTAATATGACTGAATAAGGTTTACGTCTAACTTTTTCTGTTAATTGTCCACCTTCTCCATATCCAACATAACCCGGAGGCGAACCTATTAATCTGGAGATGGAAAATTTTTCCATATATTCACTCATATCCATTCTTATCAAAGAGTCCTTTCCTTCGAATAAATAATCAGCAAGTACTTTTGCCAGTTGTGTTTTTCCAACTCCTGTTTGTCCCATAAAAACAAAAGTTCCTATGGGTTTATTTGGGTCTTTTAAACCAACTCTACTTCTTCGTATTGCTTTCACAATTTTTTCTACTGCTTCATTTTGTCCGATGATTCTTTCTTTGATTTTATCTCCCATTTTTACCAAACAGGAAATTTCATCTCTTGCTATCTTTTGAACAGGTATTCCTGTCATCATCGCAACAACATTTTCTACATCACTTTCAAAAACTTTATCTTTAGTTTCTTCTAATTTTTTCTCCCAGTTAATTTTTTCTTCTTCTAATTTTACTAGTAATTTTTTTTCATTATCCCTTAAATCCGCTGCTTTTTCAAAATTTTGTTCTTTAACAGATTCCATCTTTTTTATGCGAGTTCTTTCTATGTCTTTTTCTATTTCGTCAATTAATAACGGAACTTTTATATTTGCAATATGTATATGCGAACCAACTTCATCTAAAACATCTATAGATTTATCAGGTAAATTTCTATCAGTAATATATCTTTCAGAAAGTAAAACACAAGAATTTATTGCTTCCGAAGTGTAAAAAACATTATGATGTTTTTCATAATACTTTTTTATGTTTTTCAAAATTTCTATGCTTTCTTTTATTGTTGTTGGATCAACCATAATTTTTTGAAACCTACGTTCTAAAGCACCGTCTTTTTCTATTTGCTGTCTGTATTCGTCCAGAGTTGTCGCACCTATACATTGAATTTCTCCCCGTGCCAATGCGGGTTTTAACATATTCGCAGCATCTAAAGAACCAGCAGCACCTCCGGCTCCGACGAGAGTATGGATTTCATCTATGAACAAAATCACTTCGTCAGTATTTTCTAATTCGTTCAAAATAGATTTCATTCTCTCTTCAAATTGACCTCTGTATTTTGTTCCTGCAACTATAGAAGCTAAATCTAAAGAAACTATACGTTTTTCAAAAAGAACTCTGGAAACTTTTTTTTCTATAATTCTTGTAGCAAGACCTTCAACTATGGCAGATTTTCCAACTCCGGGATGTCCAATTAAAACAGGATTATTTTTCTTTCTTCTGCTCAATATTTGTACTAACCTTTCTATTTCTGTATGTCGTCCAACTATTGGGTCGAGTTTTTTTTGTTCTGCAAGATAATTCAAATCTGTTCCAAAAGCATCTAAAACTGGTGTTTTCGATTTTTTCTTAGATTTGGATTTTGAAGGATTATCTTTTTTATTTTCTTTTTCCTCAGAACCTGTTTTTGAAGTTATTTCTTTATTTAAATGCTTTCTCATCATATCGTAATTAATATTTTTATTATTTAAAAGCCTTGTTGCTTCACTTTTATTGTCTTTTAAAATCGCCAAAAGCAAATGCTCTGTATTTACTTCTTTGCTTTTTAAAGATTTTGCTTCTAAAAATATCCATTTTAAAGCTTTTTCAGTAGATTTTAAAAGCGGTATATTTTTATTTTTTGAGAAGAAATTTTTTTTATTTTCATTTTGAATTTTAAATTCTAAACGTTTTGCTATTTCGTCTAAATTTATACCTAATTCAGTTAATTTTTTTATTGCATTTCCATTACCTTTTTTTATCATTCCAAGAAACAAATGCTCAGTACCAACAAACTCATTACCAAGTCTTTTTGCTTCTTCCATGCTATAAGATAATATTTCTTTTATTGATTTTGATAATTTAGAATTCATAATTTTCAATTTTAAATATTTGCAATATTAAAAAAAATATATATTTAAAAAAATTTTTATAATTTATTATAACATAAAATATTCCAAAAATAAAAAATTGTTAAAAAGTCATATAAATTAAAAAAAAAGTCAAATTGTCAGTAAATTTTATTTTTTTTTATTAAAAATTTTGTCATTTTTTGAAATTCATAAAAATTGCCGTTTTTTTTCAAAAAAAAATTTTTTAATTCAAAATTAAAAAATATTGAAATTTTTGGACGAATTTTGAAAAAAATTTTTTTTATTTTTAATAATAAAAAATATTGAAAATTTTGGACGAATTTTGAAAAAAAATTTTAAATTCAAAATTAAAAAATGTTAAAATTTTGGGCGAATTTTGAAAAAAAATTTTTTTTTATTTCAAAATTAAAAAATATTAAAATTTTGGGCGAATTTGAAAAAAAAATTTTTTTATTTCAAAATTAAAAAATATTGAAAATTTTGGACGAATTTTGAAAAAATTTTTTTTTATTTTTAATAATAAAAAATATTGAAAATTTTGGACAAATTTTGAAAAAAAATTTTTAAATTCAAAATTAAAAAATGTTAAAATTTTGGGCGAATTTTGAAAAAATTTTTTTTTATTTTTAATAATAAAAAATATTGAAAATTTTGGACGAATTTTGAAAAAATTTTTTAATTTTGAAATTAAAAAGCATTAAATTTTTGGACGAATTTTGAAAAAAAAACATTGGAGTTTTTTTTTGAACCTCCAATCCAATGTTTGTTTTACGAATTTTTTAAAAAATATTGAAATTTTGGACAATTTTTGAAAAAAATTTTCTTTTAAAATGACAATTTTTTATTTGTTTTTTTCTTCAATTTTTATAAAAAAAAAATATATAATCCAAGAATTTATTTTCTTAAAAATAATTAAAAAATTTTTTTTTTAATTAAAATTAATAATTATATTTGTTTAATAATTAAAAATTAATTATTGAAATTATGCCAAAGATATCGGATAGAGGTATTTTAATGCCAGAGTCAGCAATTCGTAAATTAGTTCCTTACGCTGAAGAAGCAAAAAAAAGAGGTGTTAAAGTTTACCATTTGAACATAGGTCAACCAGATATAAAAACTCCGGAAATTGCCATAGAAGCAATTAAAAATCTTGACAAAAAAGTTATCGAATATAGTCATTCTGCAGGTATAGAAAGTTATAGGCGAGGTCTTGCAAATTACTATAAAAATGTTGGAATAGATGTTGAATATTCTGAT
The DNA here is from genome assembly GCA_002084355.1 of Bacteroidetes bacterium 4572_128. GTDB lineage: Bacteria > Bacteroidota > Bacteroidia > Bacteroidales > 4572-128 > 4572-128. The sequence goes on from NBLL01000032.1 coordinate 20,418, forward strand.
ATTTTGATAACTACAGGCGGTTCAGAAGCAATTTCTTTTGCTTTTTCCACCTGTTTAAATCCCGGAGACGAAATTATAATTCCAGAGCCTTTTTATACAAACTATAATAGTTTTGCAAAAAATAATGGAGTGAAAATTGTTCCTATAATTTCTAGTATTGAAAGTTGTTTTTCTCTTCCACCTATAGAAGAATTTGAAAATTTGATAACAGAAAAAACAAAAGGAATAATTATTTGTAATCCAAATAATCCTACTGGTTATTTATATTCTAAGGAAGAGTTAGAAACTCTTGCTAAAATAGTAAAAAAATACGATTTATATTTATTTTCTGATGAAGTTTATAGGGAATTTTGTTATGATGGAAATGAGCATTTTTCTGTTATGGAACTTCAAGGAATAGAAAATAATGTTGTTTTAGTAGATTCTGTTTCGAAACGTTATAGTGCTTGTGGGGTTCGTATAGGTTGTTTAGTAAGTAGGAATAAAGAGATTATTAAAATTGCTTTAAAGTATGCTCAGGCTAGACTTAGTCCACCAGCTCTTGGACAAATTCTTGGTGAAGCAGCCTTAAAAACTCCAAAGAGTTATTTTGACGAAGTTTATAATGAATATGTTGAAAGGAGAAATTTTATAATCGAAGAATTAAACAAAATAGACGGGGTTTTTTCGCCTATGCCAAAAGGTGCTTTTTATTCAATTGTAAGATTGCCTGTAGATGATTCAGATAAATTTTGTAGATGGTTACTTGAAGAATTTAGTTACAAAAACCAAACAGTAATGCTTGCTCCTGCAACAGGTTTTTATTCCAGAGATGGTTTAGGTAAAAATGAAGTTCGTATGGCTTATGTTCTTAAAAAAGAAGATTTGAAAAACGCTGTTAAAGTTTTAGAAGAAGCTCTAAAATCTTATAAATTAATCAATAATTTATAAAAAAAAATTGGAAAGTTTATAACTTTCCAATTTTTTTTTATATATTTTCACTTATAGGTAAATTATAATCTTCTATCATTTTAATATTTAAATCTTCCAGAGCATCTAATATTGGATTATATATTTCTGGAATAATAGGTCTCCAAACTCCTTTTACTTTAATTTTATTTTCCAAAATCATTTTAACTCCGACTGCAGCTGGCAAAGCAACAGTTCTTGCTACAGAAGTGTTTGTTTTCGGACTACCAAAATCTAACATGCGAGATTTAATAACTTCTTGTTTTCCATCTGGATAAATGGCTAAAAAAGTATGTTGCATTACAACCATATCTTTTTCGTCTTCTTTAAGCATCATTTTATCAATCATCAAATCAGATGTCAATTCAAAAGCTGTATCTTCTTTTCTGTTTATTTTTTCATTACTAAATAAACCTAAAAATTCCATACTTTTTATTGCTGTTGCATCTTTTTCAATTTTTAAATAATTAGCAACTTTTTCTTTTATATTATCAGAAGAAGTTTCTCCAATTTGCATTGCTAAGAAATCAGCATAAGATTTTCCTGAGAAATCAATTTTTTTATCTTTAATTAAATTTAAAATTTTCATTGCGTCAAAAGTTTCACACCAACCTTTAAATCTAAAAGTTCCTCTAAACATAGTTTTTGTTTCAGGAATTTTATAAATGTCTATATATTCCAAAGAATCGCGATTAGGATAAACTTCTAAATTTCCAATACCAGGAAAATCTACTTTAAAAACATCTTTAAATAAATTTTCTGTTGGCACATCTGTAACTTTTCCGTGCTTTAAATATTTAGCATTATTATTTCCTGCAAGTACGACACCCTTTGGACTCCAAGAAAATTTATATTTAAATGGATTATCAGAATTTTCTTTAGATGGTAAAGCACCACAAATAGAATAAAATTCCTCTACTTTTCCACCTTTTCTATGAATGGTTTCAATAATTCTCATGGCTGACATGTGATCTATACCAGGATCCAAACCTAATTCATTTAATATAATTATTCCAGCATCTTTTGCTTTTTTATCTAATGCTTGCATTTCTGCTTGTACATAAGAAGTAGTAAGCATATTTCTTTTATGCTTTATACAATAATTTGCAACCATAACATGAAAAGAATAAGGCAGTAAACTTACTGTCAAATCATTTTCTAAAATGAGCTTTTCTAAGGTTTCTTCGTCAGAAGCTGTCCAGTATAAAGATTTTCCAAGATGATGACCATCTATCATAGAATCTGCTTTAGATTTTGTAGGACTTGCAATAGTTACAAAAATTTCATTTTGCAATAAATTTTGAACTATCGGTTTTACAACCATACCTGCACCAAGAATAAGAACTTTTTTCATAAAATTTTTATTTGAAAAATTATTTCCTTATAAATTTATTACAAATGTATAAAATATAAAACAATAAAAATTTTTTTTTGTATATTTTTTTATTTATTAAAAAATAATTTTTCCATAAAATTGCCAAAATTTTTAATTTTTCTCAAAAAATTATTCATTAGCAATTCTTATTAAATATTCTCCATAAGGATTTTTATTCAAACCTTTTGCAAGTTCTAATAATTTTTCTTTTGTTATGTATTTTTTTTGAAAAGCGATCTCTTCTAAACAAGCAATTTTTAAACCTTGTCTGTCTTCTATAGTTGCAACAAAATTAGATGCCTGTAACAAACTTTTATGTGTCCCAGTATCTAACCAAGCCATTCCACGTCCTAATATTTTTACTTTTAAACGTTTTTCATTTAAAAATAATTTATTTATATCAGTAATTTCTAACTCTCCTCTTTTTGAGGGCTTTAAATTTTTTGCTTTTTTTATAACATCATTTGAGTAAAAATAAAGTCCAGTGACAGCATAGTTAGATTTTGGTCTTTCTGGCTTCTCTTCTAAACTCAAAACTTTTCCATTTTCATCAAAATCAACAACTCCATATCTTTCTGGATCTTTTACATAATAACCAAATACTATCGCTCCATCTTTCAACTTGGAAGACTCTTCAAGAATTCCAGACATTCCATAGCCAAAAAATACATTATCACCAAGTATCAAACAAACATTATCATTACCAATAAATTTTTCTCCTATAATAAATGCTTGTGCAAGACCATCTGGCGAAGCTTGTATCTCATAACTTATAGAAATACCTAAATCAGAACCATCACCTAATAAATTCTCATATAAATGAATATCATGAGGTGTAGAAATTATTAAAATTTCACGAATATTTGATAACATTAAAATTGAAAGCGGATAATAAATCATCGGCTTATCATAAATCGGTAGAATTTGCTTAGAAACACTTTTTGTAATTGGATACAATCTCGTTCCAGCTCCTCCAGCAAGAATAATTCCTTTCATTTTATTTTTTTTTTTAATTTTTTTTTAATTAACAAGAGATAAAACACCTTTTCCACAGCCAGTTTTCCCATTTTTGATGGAAAAAACTAATCTATAAACAGCAGTTTTTTTACATATAAAATCTATAATTTCATGTATTTCGTGCATTTTTCCCATATTATTTGTTAATAATATTTTTTCTTTATCATAAAGTATTGCTATTTAATTCAACAATAAAGTCTTTCATAAAAATAGACGACACTCCTATATTTGCTTCGCAATCGCATTGTCCATTAGCAATAAAAAAATTTGTAATAGAATGAATAATAATTAAAAAAAAAATTTTTTTCATTTTAAGAACTTGTTAATTGGTTACGGATTTTTTTTGTTAATTCAACAATTTTTTTCATTTGACCTTTTGGAATATTAATTATACTTTTTTCATTTTGAACGATAATAAACATTCCATTTTCTTCGATAGACTCAGGTTCACCAACTTCATAAGTTATTTTTATTTTATTAAATTCTATTTCTAATAATTTAAAATTATTAATAAGTTTTTGAACTTGCTCATCTGATTTATAATTTTCTAAAATAGATAACAATTCATTAAGAACTAATTTCTGCTCTCCTATCCTTTCTTTTATTTCATGACTTTTAGACTGCTTAACAACCTGAGTAGCAAGGTAAAGACCTTCTATCCAAACACCAGAAATTAATAAAGCACTCAAACGCCCCCTATCATTTTTTCTTAAATGCTCGTCCATTTTATTAAAACTCGAAACAGAAATTTTTATCAAAGCATCTAAATCGTCATTATTCATCGCAAGACGTTTTAGTGTAGAAAAATCAAAAAATTGTCCAACCTTAATGTCTTCAGCGAGGTCTCTGATAAACGAAATGTAACTAAGAATAGAAGTATTTTTATTATAAATATTCAAATATCCTAAATCTGCAATATAAATTCCTAAAGCTATAGATTTTTTAAATTCATTATTATAAATGCTTTTATCTTCAACTTGACTTAAATAATCGGTAGAAAAAGGTATGCCTTCTTTTTTTATCAAACTTGCCATTTCGATAGGCGAAGAAATATTATAAATAATATTTGCCGTTTGATTTTCTTCAATTTCAACACTTTGCTCTTCATAGAGAGAATCGGGAATATAAAAATCGCCATCCTCACCTTTTTTCTTATTAGAATTATCCGAACAAGAAAATAAATTTATTATTATAAATAATATAAAAAAATAAAATAAATAAACTCTAAAAATTAATTTCATATATAAAAAATATAACGTTTTTAATAAAAAAAAATTTTAAATTAATATAAATTTTTTTATTTTAAAATAAAAATTTTTTCAAAAAAACAAAAATTTTTTAATTTTAATTTTTTTATTAAAAAAATGTTAATTTTTATAAATGAATATTAAACAATATTTGATTTTTTTATTTTTTGCATTTAATTTTAATATTATTTTTGGACAAATTAAAGACTTCGATGAAGAACAATTAAATGCCCATACGAAATTAGTCAGTCAATTTTTTTTACGATTTAATAACGAAGAAAATAAATATAATATAAAATATAATAAAAACTCTTTGTTTTTTAGAAGCAATTTTGGAAGAAAAAAAATGCTAAAAGAACTTTTTGATAAAGAAAATTTTGAAATTAAAGATACATTGAAAAATGAATTTATTTCATTTATTACAAATGATGACAATCCATTATTTATAGAATTTTTTAAAAGCAATTGGTTTGCACAAGTAAATACAAATTTTTTATATTTTGGAAAAAAAGAAAAAATAATTTTATTTTTTAAATTAGAAACGAAAAATAATGCCTCAAAATGGATTTTAAAAAATGTTTTTTTTGAAAGATATTATAAAAGTTTCTATAATTCAGAAAAAGAAGAAAAAAAATTTATATCGCCAATTAGTCACGAATTAGAATTTTTTAACCTAATAAAAATTTTCAAAGATTATGAAAATATAGAATATTATACTTCAGATAATTATGAAATAGATTTTTTATCTATTTTTTTATACGATGTAAAAAAAGAAAATTTAAAATTTATAAATATAGATAATAAAATAAAATTTCATTTTTTTCAAATAAAGGAATGGTATTTTTCGCTATCTTTTTTTAATAGAAAAAATTATAATTCAGGATGGTTAATTTCAGATTTAATAAAAATTAATAAAAAAAATAAAAATATTATTTTAAATTTTATCTCCAAAAGCTCTAAAAAAATAAGAAATGAAAAATAAAAACATTAAAAATTTCGTACCTTTCAAAATTTTTAATTTCTTTTTCAAAAAAATTTTTTTCAAAAAAACGCCAAAATTTTAATGTTTTTTTAATTTCAATTAAAAAAATTTTTCAAAAATCGTTCAAAATTTTAAGATTTTTTAATTTCTTAATTTCAAAATAAAAAAAATTTTTTTCAAAATTCGTCCAAAATTTCAACATTTTTTAATTTCAAATAAAAAAAAATTTTTCAAAATTCATCCAAAATTTTAATGTTTTTTAATTTCAAATAAAAAAAAATTTTTTTCAAAATTCGTCCAAAATTTTAATGTTTTAAAAAAATAACATTGGAAGTAAAAAAACCTCTAATGTTTCGACATCATTTTTTTTAAACAAAATTAAACGAAAAATTATAATTTCTCCGTTATTTTTTTGATTTTGATTTTGATAATGTTTTTTTTATCAAAATCTTATTTGAAATACGTTAAAATAAAAAAAGCACCTCTTATTGAGGATAAATAAGCTTAATTGAGATTTCAAATTATAATTCTGTATAATATTTTTTTCATTTTGAAAAAACAATTTCAAATCACCATATTTTCATTTCTTTTTTGTAAAATGTTGATTTTCATTTAATTTTAAATTAATTTTAAATTTATTTTTTATTTCATAAAAAACCTAAAAATTAAGTTTGTATCTGTTGATTTTTTTTCAAATAGAAAAATATTTTTAATTTATTCGCACTTCTGTTCCTTCGGAAACATTTATTAAAGCTTGTACGACTAAATTTGTATTTTCAGAAATTCCAGAAAATAATAAAGTTTTTTCGTTTATTTTTTCTATTTTAATTTCTTTTTTCTCGAGAACCCCATTTTTTACTATAAAAACTTCATTCGTATTAAAAACCGCATTTCTTGGAATTTCCATAGTATTTTTTATATCAATATTTTCAAAAACTGCTTTCAAATACATACCTTTATAAAGTTTATTTTTTGCATTAGAATTTAAAGAGATAAAAATACTAATTGCTTGAGTTTGCTCATCAACGAAATTAGATTTTCTGATGATTTTTCCTTTCCAAAATTTTGTTCCTTTTTCGTTTTCTATTTTTACAAAATTTCCAATTTTTACAAAATTTGCATTAGTAATATCTAAAGGAACTTCAAGCTCTAATTTATTTGTTCTAATGATATTTGCAAGACGCGAACCCATATTTGCAACCGAACCAACTTTAAAAAATACATCTGTAAAAGTGCCATTAAAAGGAGCATATATATTATATCTTTCTAGGATTATTTCTTCTCTTTCTATGGCATAATAATCACTTAAAATGTTTCTAATGCCAAAGAATATTTTTTCTTGTTTAGAGTGAACTTCTGGCATTTTAGGCATTTTTTTCAAAATATTTATTTCGTAAAAAAACTTCTCCCATTTTTTAAAACTCTCAGGGTAATCAACTTTTAAATCTGGCAAAATGTTCGCAAGAGAATTTAAAAATTTACTTTTTTGAGATTTTAAAACAAGAATTTTTTCTTGATTATTTATTTTTAAAAGTAAAGTTCCCTTTTTAAAAGTCTCGCCTTTTTTGAAAGGAATATCGCCTTTCAAAATTTTATCTGCAGGAACCTGAGAAATAATATCTATTTCTTCCTTAGATGAAAGTCGCCCGGAAGCAAAAATTTTGCTTTTTATATTTTGGTATTTTACTTTTTCTGTTTGAACATAACGTTTATTGATTTTAATTATTTTCTTTTTTGATATTGGTTTCATACTTCCCAAAAAATTCATAGAATAATACGAAATAACAAAAATAGAAATAATAGAACCAAGAATTATAAATTGTCTTTTTTTCATATTTATAATAAATTAAAATTATTTCAAAAATATATAAAATTATTTTTTTCGCAATAATTATTTTAATATGATTTTTTATAAAAAAATTTTGGCTCTTAGAACCTTTTTGTGATAGGAGTTTTTTTTATAAAAAATTATGAAAAATTTATGTTTTTTTTCAAAATATTTTTTTAAAATTTTATTCCAAATCGTCATTAAAAATGCTTTATAGGATGATGTAACGAAATAATTGTGGACACTTAAATCATAATCTTTTTATTTTTAATAATAAAAAATTTATATTTCATAAAAAAGTTCCAAGAACCAAAAATTAAAAAAAATTTTTTTTAATAAAAAGTCAATTTTTTAATGATTTTAAATTATTAAAAAAAAAATTTTTTCCAAAAAATGCCAATTTTTTATATAAAATAAAATCATAAAAAAATCTTTAGAATTTGAAATTTAATTCAAATTCAATTTTTTTTTATTTATTGTGAAAATTTTTTATTGAAATAATTTTTTTATAAATTGGAAATACATAGAAATTTAAAAGACATAAAATTAAAAAAATCGGTTATAAGTATAGGAACTTTTGACGGTATGCATTGCGGACATTTGAAATTAATCAAGCATTTAAATGAAATTGCAAAAAAATATTGCTTAATTTCTGTTTTATTAACTTTTTTTCCACACCCAAGAATCGTACTTAAAAAAGATAAAAATTTAAAATTTTTGAGTGATTTAGAAGAAAAAATTTTTTTAATAAAAAAGAAAACAAAAATTGAACATTTATTTATTATTGAATTTACAAAAGAAATTTATGAAATGTCAGCTCTTGATTTTATTAAAAAAATTCTTTTGAAAAAATTAAATTTAAAATATTTAATTCTGGGACCAGATCATCATTTCGGAAAAAATAGAGAAGGAAGTTTTGAAAATTTATTAAAATTTAGTAAAAAACTTGATTTTCAAATGGAAAAAATTTCGTATTTTCAAAAAAATAATATTAAAATTAGCTCTTCAAAAATTAGAAATCTCTTATTGAACGGAGACATAAAAACTTCTAATTTTTATCTAAATTATGATTATTTTTTTTCTGGAAAAGTTATAAAAGGTAAACAAATTGGTAGAAAAATTGGTTTTCCAACTGCAAATATTTCATTAGAAAATGAAAATAAATTAATTCCGAAAAATGGAATTTATGGGGTGAAAGTTTTTTATAAAAATCAATTTTACGACGGAATGCTAAATATTGGTCATCGTCCAACTTTGAAGGAAAAAAATAAAATAAAAACCATAGAAGTGAATATTTTTAATTTTGAAAAAAATATTTATAATGAAAAATTAACAATCTTTTTTAAAAATTGGATACGAGAGGAAAAAAATTTTTCAAGTTTAGAAGAATTAAAAAGACAATTATTTTCTGATAAAAAACAAATTTTAAATATTTCAAAATGAAAAAAATTTTAATATTAATAGATTGGTTTTTACCTGCTTACAAAGCTGGAGGACCAATACGTTCGGTTGCAAATTTAGTTTTTCATTTGAAAAATAATTTTGAATTTTTCATTATTACTTCTGACAGAGATTTGAATGATGAAAATCATTTTAAAAATATTATTTTTGATAAATGGATAAAAAATTACGGTATAAATATTTTTTATTTACATAAAAAGAAACTAAATTATCAATTTTTAAAAAATTTTCTAAAAAAAGAAAAAATAGATTTTATTTATTTGAATAGTTTTTTTTCTTTTAATTTTACAATTTATCCATTAATTTTATTTAAAATTTTAAATTTTAGATTAAAAATTATAATGGCAACACGAGGAATGCTATCGCAAAATGCTTTGAAAATAAAATCATCTAAAAAAAAAGTTTTTATATTTTTAGCAAAAAAATTTAAAATATTTAATGGATTGACATTTCAAGCATCAACAGAAATTGAAAAAAAAGAAATAATAGAAGTTTTTGGAAAAAAAGTAAATATAAAAGTGGTTTCTAATTTACCAAGTTTTGTAAAAAAAATTGATAATTTTTCAAAAGAAAAAAACAAAGCAGAATTAAATTTGATTTTTTTATCGAGGATATCTAAGAAAAAAAATTTGCTTTTTTTTATTAAAATATTAAAAAAATATGTTTTTATAGGGAAAATAAATTTTTTTATTTATGGAAATATAGATGAAAAAAATTATTGGAATATTTGTAAAAAAGAAATCTCTGATATTAAAAAAAATAATATTCAAATTTTTTATAAAGGAAGTATAGAAAATTTTTTAGTTGGCAAACTTTTAAGAAAATTTCATTTTTATATTTTACCTACTTTAAATGAAAATTTTGGACATTCAATTTTTGAGGCATTTTCTAATGCTTGTCCATCTATTATCAGTGATGAAACTCCATGGAAAAATTTAGAAAATAAAAATATCGGTTGGGATATTTCTTTGAAAGATGAAAAAAAATGGGTCTTTGTAATTCAAAATTGCTTAAATATGGAAGAAAAAGAATATAATCAAATTTCAAAAAATTCATATGATTTTGCTGTAGATTTTTTTAAAGATGGCAAAATTATTGATAATAATAAATTATTATTTGATAATTAAAAAAATATATTATTTTTATCAAAATTTCAAAATTTTATTTTAAAAGATATGAGAAACTACGTTTTTATAATTACAATTTTTTTATTTGCGAGCAATTTTGTTTTTTCACAAAGTAAAACTTTACATAATTTTAAAGCAAAAGATATAGATGGGAAAGATTTTAATTTTTCTCAATTAAAAGGAAAAAAAATAATTTTAGTAAATACTGCTTCTAAGGCTTCATACACTCCACAATATGAAAAACTTGAGGAAATTTATAGGAAATATAATAAAAAATTAGTCGTTGTTGCATTTCCAAGTAATGATTTTCTTAAACAAGAGCCTGAGAGTAATAAAAAAATAAAAAGTTTTTGTAAAAGAGAATTTGGAGTAACTTTTCCGCTGATGAGTAAAATTTCTGTAAAAGGTGAAGAAATTCATCCGATTTATAAATGGTTAACACAAAAGTCAGAAAATGGTGTTTTGGATACAAAAATTAGATGGAGTTTTCAAAAATTTTTAATTGATGAAAAAGGTCATCTTGTAAAAAAAGTTAATCCAAGTACAAGTCCAGATGATGAAGAAATAATAAATTGGATAGAAGGAAAATCATTTTAAAATTAAAAATTTGAGTGGATTTTATTTTTATTGTTTTTTTGTTTTTGTTTTTTTGTTTAAACATTCCACTCAAATTAATTTTATGCAAATTGGAAGAAAAAGATAAATTAATAAAAATGTTGCAGGAACAATTAAAAAATAAAAATTTATAATTTTTATTTATAATAAAATTATATAATTTTATGTTTTTAATATAAATGAAAATTATGCTTGCTCCATTGGACAATGAAGTGTTTTTTAAAAAGGCTTTTACAATTGCTTACGATTACAATTTCGACAGATTTTTACATTATTTCCTTGCTGCCATAACACAACAACAAAAAAGAGCTAATACTGGTTATGATATTAAAAAAACCGTTCTTGCTGTTATTGTTTTGACACAGCCGTACAAAATACATAATAAAACTGGTATGGTTTTGAAATTTTGATATGAAAAATTCTTATGGAGATTTAATTAGAATTTGGAAACATAATTTAATTTTTTTAAATTCTCATTCAAAATACGAAGATAAAAATCTAACAGATGGTTTTCGAGACTGGTTGCATTTAATAAGACAATCAATTGTAAATGAAGAAAATTTTAAATTAAATTTAAATAATACTGGAATTGCTAAGGCAGTAAAATTAATTAAATATGATAATTTAAACGATGAAGAAATTGCAAAAGCACAATTATCTGAAGCAAAAAGAAGAAAAAGAATGAAAGATAAAAAAGATATTAATAAAAAAGATATTAAAGAAAAAATAGAAAGAATGAAAAAAAAATATAAAATTCAATTGGAAGAAAAAGATAAATTAATAAAAATGTTGCAGGAACAATTAAAAAATAAAAATTTGTAATTTGCATTTACAATTTAATGTTTTTATAAAAAAAAAATTTTTTCAAAAATTCGTCCAAAAATTTAATGTTTTTATAAAAACATTTTGATTATTACAAATAATTAAAAAAAATATTTTTTTATATAATTATTTCCATAATAGTAAAAAAAGCAAAAATTATGCTTGCAATTCCATTTTTTGAAAAAAAAATAATATTTATTTTTTCTAAATTATTTTCGTAAATTATTTTATGCTGATAAAATAATAAAGCAATAAAAATAATTGCTCCTATCCAATAAAAATTATTATATTTTGCAAAAATACCTGCATAAATAACTAAAAAAGAAGTTATTATATGAAATATAAAAGAAATTTGTAAAGACTTTTTTTTTCCAAAAGAAACTGGAATAGAATGTAAATTTTCTTTTTTATCAAAATTTTCATCTTGTAAAGAATAAATTATATCAAAACCACTAACCCAAAACATTACTATAAAAGAAAAAATTAAAGGTAAAAAATCGAATTTTTCTGTAATTGTTAAATAAGCACCAATGGGCGATAAAGATAAAGCAAGACCTAAAATTAAATGACAAAAAAAAGTAAAACGTTTACTATAGCTGTAAGTTAAAATAATAATTAGTGCAATGGGAGATAAGAAAAAAACCATTTTATTTATAAAAAATGTTGTCGTAAAAAATAATAAAATATTTATTATAATAAAAAATATTGCAGATTTTTCTGATATTTTATTAGAAGGGATTTCTCTTTTCTTAGTTCTTGAATTTTTTTTATCTATTTTTCTATCAATAAAACGATTAAATGCCATAGCAGAGTTTCTCGCGAAAATCATACAAAAAATAACAAAAATAAAAATTTTTATATCTAAGTTTTGTGTTTTTTCATAAGCAAGAAAAAAACCTATTAATGCAAAAGGTAAAGCAAAAATAGTATGAGAGAATTTTACTAATGAGAAAAAATTTAAAATTTTATTCATAATTTTAAAAAAATTTTTTACCAAAAATATTTTTTTTAATTCTATTTTTATATTTTTTTTGTAACCGCTCATTATAGTATGGTAAAAAAAGTTTTTTCGCAAAAAACAAAAACCATAAAGCTTTGATTTTAAGGTTGTTGCGTTTTTTGTAAAATGCA
>NBLL01000033.1 GCA_002084355.1 Bacteroidetes bacterium 4572_128
AAATCAATTCTTTAAAATTTTTATCCATATTTCTAATTTTTTTTAAACACAAAATTACAAAAAAAATCATAAAAAAATTTTTATGTCGTTTTTTTATAATTAAAAAATTTCCAAAATTTTATTTTTTTTTAATTCGTAAAATTTCGGCGTTTTTTCAGATACAAACCCAAAAAATTGCATTTTTTTGAAAAATTTTTCTTTGTAAGCTTGATTTTTTCACAAAAAAAATTTTTTTTTATAAAATTTTAATTATTTTTATTATACTTCTTGAAATAATTTTTTACGATTTTTTTTTCTTCTTTATTTAATTTTTCTAAATCTTCTATATAAAAATTTTCTATTTTTAATTTTAAAACAATTTTTCTATATTCTGCTCCTTTTTCTATATGTTCTTTACTTAAAATTTCTATATTTTCATTTTCAAAAATATTATATTTTGCCATTTGCAATTTCAATAAATTAAAAGTATTATAAGCCCTTAAATACGCAAGTTCTTCATTACTAATAATTTCGTCTTTTTGTATGTAATTTTTTTTATAAAAAATATTTCCAAATTCTCCATTATAATGCAAATTATTTACTGGATTTCCATCAGCATTTCCAGTTATACTTCCGAAAATTTTTATATTTTTAGTTTTCTTTTTATTTTTTAAACTTGCCATAATAATACTTGAAAAAATAGAAATCGCTCTGTCAACAGATTTCGATTTATAATGTCCCAGTTTAAATTTATTTGTATAATTTATTTTATAAATTAAATCTATATTTTCACCAGACTCTCCTGTTTGTTCAACTTCTAAATTCACAGGTGCAACTTCATTTCCATTTTTCTTCTCAATATTTAAAATTTGATTATAAATTTCTATTGCATCATTTTTAAAATCTTCATCTTTTTGTATAAAAACATTTACATTAGAATTTTTAATTTCCTCTTTCATTTTTGTATTTTTACCTCTTTTTATAAAAACATTTTCCACAACCTCAACAGGTTCAGATTTTTTTATTTCTTTTGTTAAATCTATAATTTTTGCAACAGTTTCAAAATAAACTCTTTTATAATTTGTTACTATAGTATAACCACCAAAAGCAATATATCTTCCATTTGGACTAAAAATAATTCTCTTTTTTGAATTATAATTTTCTATCTCTCTATAAATTTTTTTTTCTTTAATGTCCCAAATTTTCAAAAAATTATTTTTTCCACCAATAGCAATTAATTTTTCATTTGGACTAAAAACAGTGTAACTTGGTTTTTTATCTGGACGGAATTTTTTTAATCTTCTTTGTGATTTTAATTCCATAGTGGAATTTTTTTTACCTTTTAATTTGGGGAAAATTATACCATTAATTACATGACCTTCAATTTTATTTTCAAAATATGATTTATAAACTATATTTTTATTATCTATTTTATAAATTAAAACTGTGTCTCTTGTATTTTTAACTGCAACATAATTAGAATTTCTATCGAAACAAACTTCTTTAATTAAATTATCAAAATTTATTTTCTGCTCCAATCTAATACTTTTAAAAATTTTATTGTCTGAACTATTATAAATTATAAGATTAGAAGCACCAACAGATGCAAGTAATTTATTATCTGGACTAAAAGCAATTACGCTTAATTCTTTAATATAAATATTATTCTGAGATTTTAATAATTTAATATTCAAAACAATAATTAATAAAAAAAAAAATATTTTTTCTCGTGTCATAAAATAATTTTTTATTAAAAAAAACGATAAAAAATTAAAAAATTTTTTTTATTTATTTATATTTTTCCACAATATTTATGTTTTATAGCTTTCATAGCAATAAAAATTTGTTTTAATTCCTCCAATTTCATAGAATTAAAACTTTCTGATTCATAATATTTGTATTTTTTATTTTCTTTTTTTAATATCAAAAAGTTCCAAAATTTCCCAATATTATAGCTTCCATACATAATATTTGTTTTATTTATTTCTATTGCGACAGCCATTTCTGTTAATACATGAAAATCTGGATTAGAGTTTGTTTTTGATTTTTTAAATTTGCTCATAAAAAAATATGGATTTTTAGCTTCTTCTAAACCTGATGCTAGCATAAAATCTGCTTTTCCTGATAATTCGTATCCGTTTATAATTCCAGATAAATTTGCTTGATACCAATGTCTAAAATTTTCTCCAAAAAAATGTACTTCATTTAAAAAAGGAGAAATAAAATTTAACATTAATTCAAATTCTGAATATTTAGAAATATTATATTTATGAGTTTCTATTAATTTTTCAAAAAAATCAATAGAGGTTTTAGATATTTTATATGAGTAATCAAATAATTCTGCAAATATAGATCTATCTCTAACCATCTCTATTCCTAAAATTTTTTTTGCTATTTTATAATCTATATCAGAAAAATTATAAGATATCTTTTTTACAATTTTATTATTTATCATAATTATTTTTTTAAAATATTAATAAAAAACGTAATTTTTTTATTAATATTTTAAAAAAATAATTTTTCAAATTTTTTTATTTTTTAAAAGTTGTCAATTTCTTCGTCTAATTCTTCGATTGCTTGCAAGCAATAAAATTTGAATCTTTCTACTATATATGGAAATTTTTCTATATTAGTTTCATCTTTCGCATTAATCTCCAAGAAATCTAGATCTTCCACAGCTTCATTCATTCCCATAATTGCAAGTGAAGATTTTGCTTTATGTGCCAACGCTCCGAGTTTATTCCAGTCTTTATTAGAAAGAGAATTATCTGCTTCTTCTATAAATTCGGGAACCTGCATTTTAAAAAGTTCTATCATTTCTATAATAATTTCTGATTCTCCTCCAGACATACTTTCTAAGTATTCTAAATCTGTATATTTTCCCATTTTTAATTAATTTTAATAATTAAATTTAAAATTTTTTCTACTAATTCTTTTGGTTTAAAAGGTTTAGAAATAAAATCTGTCATTCCAACCTCAAAACACCTATCAACTTCAGCTTTAACCGCCGCTGCTGTGAGTGCAATTATAGGAATATTTTTTTTATTTTCGTCAAAATTTTTTCTTATATATTCGGTTGTATCATAACCGTCTAATTTTGGCATATGCAAATCCATTAGAATTAAATCATAATTTTTTTTATGAAAAATATCTAATGCAATTTTTCCATTATCAGCAATTTCTGTGTCAATTTTATGCTTTCTTAAAATTGTTTTTGCTAATAATTGATTAATTTTATTATCTTCTACGAGTAAAACTTTTATTTTGTTTAATTCGTTTTTTTCTATAAGATTTTTATAAAAATCAAATAAATTTTCTTTTGATTTTTTATTAACAATTAATTTTCTTTCTTCAGAAATTTTTTGAAATTTTATAGAAAATCTAAAAATACTACCTTTCCCCAGTTCACTTTCTACATCAATTTTTCCATCTTGCAGTTCAACGAGTTTTTTTGAAATTGTTAAACCAAGTCCAGTTCCGCCATATTTTCTTGTTGTACTGCTACTTGCTTGACTAAAACTTGAAAAAATAGTTTTTAATTTATCTTTTTTTATTCCTATTCCAGTGTCAATTATTGCAAATTTTATATGAATAAATTTCTCGTTTTCTTTTAGCATTTTAGCAACTATTCCTATTCCTCCAAATTTAGTAAATTTTATCGCATTTCCAGAGATATTTAAAATAATTTGATTTAATCTAACTTGGTCTCCGAGTATATATTCTGGAACATCTTCATCAATTTTCACAAAAAAATCTAATTTTTTATCTCTTAGACTAAATTCTAAAGTCTCTTTATATCTTTTCAGTAATTTATGTAAATTAAATTCTTTTTTTTCGAAAATTACTTTTCCAGCTTCTATTTTCGAGAAATCTAATATATCATTAATAATTACAAGTAGGTTTTCTGATGAGAAACGAATATTATCTAAATATTTTTTTTGCAAATCACTAGTTTTTGTATCGAGCATTAAATTTGACATTCCCATAATTGCATTCATTGGAGTACGAATTTCATGGCTCATTGTTGCAAGGAATTCTTCTTTTACTTTTAATGAATATTCAGCATATTCTTTTGCTTTTTTTAAATCTTTGTTTTTTAAATTTAATTCTTTTGTTTGTGATTCTATTTGTATCAACATATCATTAAAACCTTCACTTAGAAGACCTATTTCATCATTACTTTTTTTTTTTATTCTTATGGAAAAATCTTTTCCTTCACTAACTTTTCGCATCATTCTGGAAAGCAAAATAATTGGAGATGAAATTAATGTTTGTAATTGCATTGAAATTAAAAAAGCTAAAACAAGAGATGAAGCAAATATAAATATAATCGTTTTTATAAATCTATCTGTTCGTTCTTCATATTCTTTTAAATTTGATTGAATTTGAATTATTGCAATTTTTTTATTGTTTTCTTTTGGGTCTCTTATATGATGAATGGCAATTAAATTTTTATCTGAAAAAAAAATCGTGTCATTTAAATAATTTTTATATTTTAATTTTAATTTATTTTCTTTATTTTTTTTATAAAAAGCAAGTATTTCACTTTCTGGAGGAATTATCCTATTTTTTAAGTTATGAAAAATAACTGCTTGCTCTATGTGAGTATCAGCTTTTAAAGAGTTAAGGAATTCTTTACCAACTTTTTTATCGTCAAATTGTATTGCCGCGGTAGAATTATTTCCTATAACTTCAGCAAGTATTTTTAAATCTTTTTTTGCTTTTTTTCTAAATTCTTTTTTATCAAAAATATAAAAAATACTTACTGACAAAATTAAAGCAATTGTACTTATGGAAACTGTCAGAAGTACTATCTTTGTTTTTATAGATAAATCTTTGAATTTTAACATAAATTTAAAAATTTTTTAAAATTAATAATTTTTTTATAAAAAAAATTTTGTTTTTTATAAAAAAACAAAATTTTTTAAATTTTTTTGATATATAGATAATTTTAAAATATTTCCTATGCAGTTAGCTCTTCATATTCTTCTGGACTAATTAGATTTTCTAATTCATTTTTATTAGATATAGTAATTTTAATCATCCATCCTTTATTGTAAGGGTCATTATTTACTATACTTGGGTCTTCTTCTAAAAGAGGGTTTACTTCTATAACTTCTCCAGAGATAGGCATAAACATATCAGAAACTGTTTTTACTGCTTCTATAGTACCAAAAGCTTCTTTTTCTTCTAATTTTTCTCCTTCAGTTTCTATTTCAATAAAAACTATATCTCCAAGCTCTTTTTGTGCAAAATCAGTAATACCAATAGTTGCATTATCGCCATCAATAAGGACCCATTCGTGATCTTTTGTGTACTTTAAATTTTTTGGAACACTCATTTTTTTATATTTTAATAAAATAATTTTCAAAATTAATTTTTTTTTTTTTAAAAAAAAATTAAAAAAAAAAAAATTAGTTTTTTTTTTTACAATTATATTTCGATGTAAAAAAATATAAAATACTATAATTTTAGATAATTTTTTTTGAAAAAAAACAAATATTTTTTTTTCAAAAATCGTCCAAAATTTTAAGATTTTTAATTTCAAAAAAAAATTTTTTTCAAAAATCATCCAAAATTTTAAGATTTTTTATAATTAAAAAAAAATTTTTTTCAAAAATCGTCCAAAATTTTAATGATTTTAAATTATTAATAAAAAAAAAATTTCCCAAAAAACGACAATTTTTTAATGATTTTAAATTATTAATAAAAAAAATTTTTTTTCAAAAATCGCCCAAAATTTTAATGTTTTTATAATTAAAAAATTTTTTCAAAAATCGTCCAAAATTTTAATGTTTTTTAAATCAAAAAAAAATTTTTTTCAAAAATCGTCCAAAATTTTAATGATTTTAAATTATTAATAAAAAAATTTTTTCCAAAAAACGCCAATTTTTTAATGATTTTAAATTATTAATAAAAAAAAATTTTTTTTTCAAAAATCGTCCAAAATTTTAAGATTTTTTAATTTCAAAAAAAAATTTTTTCAAAAATCGTCCAAAATTTTAAGATTTTTAATTTTAAAAAAAATTTTTTTTTTCAAAAATCGTCCAAAATTTTAAGATTTTTTAAATTAAAAAAAAAAATTTTTTTCAAAAATCGTCCAAAATTTTAAGATTTTTAATTTTAAAAAAAATTTTTTTTTCAAAAATCGTCCAAAATTTTAATGATTTTTAATTTTGAAATGAAAAAAATTTTTTTCTCAAAAATCGTCCAAAATTTTAAGATTTTTTAATTTCAAAAAAAAATTTTTTTTTCAAAAATCGTCCAAAATTTTAATGATTTTTAATTTTGAAATGAAAAAAAATTTTTTCCAAAAAACGCCAATTTTTTAATGATTTTAAATTATTAAAAAAAAAATTTTTTCCAAAAATCGGCAATTTTTTAATGATTTTAAATTATTAAAAAAAAAAATTTTTTTTCAAAAATCGCCCAAAATTTTAATGTTTTTATAATTAAAAATTTTTTTTCAAAATTCGTCCAAAATTTTAAGATTTTTTAATTTCAAAAAAAATTTTTTTTCCAAAATCGTCCAAAATTTTAAGATTTTTTATAATTAAAAAAAAATTTTTTTTCAAAAATCGGCAAATTTTTAATGATTTTAAATTATTAATAAAAAAAATTTTTTTCAAAAATCGCCCAAAATTTTAATGTTTTTATAATTAAAAATTTTTTTTCAAAATTCGTCCAAAATTTCAAGATTTTTTAATTTCAAAAAAAAATTTTTTTTCCAAAATCGTCCAAAATTTTAAGATTTTTTATAATTAAAAAAATTTTTTTTCAAAAATCGGCAAATTTTTAATGAATTTAAATTATTAAAAAAAAAAATTTTCCAAAAAACACTAATTTTTTAATGATTTTAAATTATTAAAAAAAAAAAATTTTTCCAAAAAACGCCAATTTTTTAATGATTTTAAATTATTAATAAAAAAAATTTTTTTTTCAAAAATCGCCCAAAATTTTAATGTTTTTATAATTAAAAATTTTTTTCAAAAATCGCCCAAAATTTTAAGATTTTTAATTTTAAAAAAAATTTTTTTTTCCAAAATCGTCCAAAATTTTAAGATTTTTTATAATTAAAAAAAAATTTTTTTCAAAAATCGGCAAATTTTTAATGAATTTTTTAATTAAAAAAAAATTTTTTTTAAAAAACGACAATTTTTTATATTTTCATTTTGAAATCAAATTGTTTCATTTTCTATAATTTTAATTTCTTCTTTTGTTAAATTATATAATTTATAAACCAAAATATCAATTTCTTTCTCTAATTTTGATGTTTTAATTTCAACAATTGGATATTGTTCTATGGTGTTTTTATTTATAGATAAATAACCTCCAGCAAGATGTTTATCTTTAAATTTTTTTGTAATGTATGAAGACATAAATTTACTATTTAATAAAGCTAAAATAAATTTAGGTTCAAAATTTGCAAAATCATAAATTCCATAAGTACCAACTCCTATAGCAAGTGCTTCTTCTGCAAAAATAGCTTCGACTTTTTTTGTCATCCCAGCAATGACTATTTTTTTATTATTCCAAAAACTCCATTTTGTTTTTGCTATTTTTTTTAATTTATTTGAAATAAATGCTTTTTTAAATTTCTTTTTCATAAATCTCAAATTTTTAAAATCAACAGAATATTGATCAATACACCCACTAACAATAAATGGGATACTGTTTTTTGTTTTCCTTTCTGACAAAACAGATTTAATTTTACCTGCTTCAAAACCTGTTGCTCCGGACATTATTTTTATTCCTAAGTCTTTGAAAGATCTATATTCTTTTAATATCTCGTACTTTTTATGATTTCCTTCGTTTAATTCCTTTTCTTTTTTAATATAATACTCTGTAAAATTTTCTTCATTATTTCCATTTTTACCAACAATAATAATCGGATAAACATTTGCTTTTTTAAAAACTTTAATGTTTGAAATATCAACAGAATGAATTAAACCGTTTTTAATTAATTCTTTTTTAATTAATTCTGCATATTGTGCAGATAAAAAACGATTTGGAATTATCCAAGAATAAAAGCAATCCTTTTTTAGAATTTGTGTTGCTTTTTTCAAAAATAAAATAAAAATATCATAAGCTCCTTTTGCAATATCATAATTATTTTTAAAATATGTTTTTAATTGAGCATTTCGCGACATATCTACAGCACTTATATACGGAGGATTTCCAATTACGACATCAAAACCTTCGAAATTTCCATTTTCATCACAGATTTGTGGAAAATTCTCTGCCCAATTAAAAGCGTGGTTTTCTTTATAAAAACGCTCTTTTTCTTCTAATTTTTCAATTTCATTTTCCATATATAAAAGATATTCTTCAGCTTCTTGTAAAAAAATATCTTCCTCATTATTATTTTCAAATAAATCAAATTGTTTCATTTTCTATAATTTTAATTTCTTCTTTTGTTAAATTATATAATTTATAAACCAAAATATCAATTTCTTTCTCTAATTTTGATGTGTCAACACTGATGGTAATATTTGTATTTGTACTAAACATTTTAAAATAAAAATTAAACATTTTTGAGTTTAAAATTGCCAATATATATTTTAAAGAATAATTTGGACTTTCAATAATATAATTGACAGAATTTGCACAAAAAATATTTTTATCTATATATGTCATAATTAACCTTATTTTTGAATCAACTCCAGTTATTCGTTGCATTACAATTCTTTTGTTTTTATGATGTTCCAATCTACCTTTTATATTATATTTCTTTTTTAATTGATTTAAATTTATATAATTTACAATTCCTTGCGACGGTTTATTACTTATATGATAACGCAAAACCTGAGCACCTTTAATTAATAAATTATTTTTTTTATTTTTATTAAAATATTTTTTATGTATTGTCATATTTATTTCTCCTGAAAAAACATCTAAATTAATTAGCTCTTTGTTTTTTATTGAAAATAAAATTTTATTATATATTTTTTTTAGGTTTACATTAAATAGAGGAATTTTATAATTGTAATTATTAATAATTTCATTTTTTGAATATTTTATATGAGAATGATTCAGCAGTTGTCTTTCTTCCCATATTTTAAAATTAAAATTATGTTCTTCTTTTTTTATTTTTTTGCATGACACAATACAAACACTTACTTTCGCATTTTCAAAAACTCTTTTATGAACATTATCTCTTTCTGGAAAAGAATCAATCTGCATAATTTGATAATTATCAAAAATATGTTTTCTAATATTATTGCATGTGACTTCTTGTAAAAAAGAATTTTGTACAATCAAAGAAACAAAACAATTTTTCTTCACAATGTCAAAAGCAAGAGGCATAAATAGTTGAAATAAATTCATTCTATTGCCTTTTGCTATTTCATAAAATTTATTATTTTCATCATAATATTTACCTGTGCTCAATTCTCTCAATTGTATATACGGCGGATTTCCCATAACAATATCAAAACCTTCGAAGTTTCCGTTTTTGTCCAAAA